>NZ_JBATLB010000234.1:0-6536 GCF_049669965.1 Muriicola sp.
TGGCATTGTAATTACTGTAATAATCTACGATAGTATCTATGACTTGTTTTGGCGTTTGAGAAGTAGCCGCATTGTCGAAATAGATAAGGGAATTTCCGTTGACTTTCCTTTTCAGAATAGGGAAGTCTTTTCTTATTTGGGCGATATCCAATTTATTATCTATCATGCAATGGAAAATATTAACGCTGAAGGGTTCTGATTTAGAGGTCAAATCCTAACCGAACACCTAGCTTTGTGGCAATCAGTTTGTTGATCCTTTTTTTCAATTCAGGAATACGAACACTTTCTAACACATTATTCGCAAAAGCGTACATGAGTAGACCTGTAGCTTCATTTCTTGGGATCCCCCTGGATTGCAGGTAGAAAAGGGCATCTTCGTCTAACTGACCAATAGTACATCCATGGGAGCACCTTACATCGTCTGCAAAGATCTCTAACTGAGGCTTGGTGTTGATGGTAGCCTGATCACTAATAAGGACATTGTTATTCTGCTGAAAAGCATTTGTCTTTTGAGCGATCTTATCTACTATGATCTTCCCGTTGAAAACCCCGGTAGATCGTTCTCCGTAAATACCCTTATAATCCTGGTGGCTTTCGCAGTTTGGCTGCTGATGGTGTACCAGGGTATGGTGGTCTACATGTTGTTTTTCTCCCAGGATAGTGACCCCTTTTAAGGTGGAGTCTATGTGTTCTCCGTTTTGATAGAAGTTCAGGTTATTACGTGTTAGTTTCCCTCCAAAAGAAAAGGTATGCACTTTTACTACACTGTTGTCTTTCTGAGAAATATAGGTGTTGTCTATAAGCGAGGCATCTTTGGTATCATTCTGTACCTTGTAATAATCCACGATAGCATTCTTGGCAGCAAATATCTCTGTAACGCTATTGGTAAGTACCTCATTGCTTGTTAAACTCTGATGTCTTTCAATGACCTGTAATTCTGCATTTTCTTCTGCAATAATCAGGTTTCTTGGCTGCAACAAAAGGGATGCCTCGTTCCCCGTAGAAAAATGAAGGATCTCTACCGGTTTTTTGGGCGCTTTGTTCTTTGGAATATAAATATAGGCCCCCTCCCGGCTGAAGGCCGTATTCAAAGTAGTGAGGGATTCTTCTTTGGAAGCGATCTTGTTAAAATACACATCGATCACCTGCTGATACATAGGCTTCGTAAGCGCCGAACTCATCAAACAAACATCTACCCCATCATGGGTGGTTTCTGACAGGTACGAGCTGTAGATCCCATCGATAAAAACGATCTTATAAGTGTCTATCTCATGCAGGAAATACTTCTTTACCTGATTGTACTCCAGTGCATTTTCCTCTTTTGGAAAAATACTAAAATCTATTTTTTGCAGGCTGTTTAAGGAAGTGTATTTCCAGGCTTCCTCCTTTTTGGTGGGAAATCCTTTCAATTCAAAATTCTTCATGGCCTCTGACCTGATATCGTGAATAGGATGTTCCAAATCCACATTATTTTCAAATGCCAAAAAAGAAGATACCAATTTTTCCTTTAGATCCATTTTTGTAAAAATTCACTTATTTATGGCAATCGCTCTTTAGATTACCTAATTCTTATTATGCTACAGGTTCTTGTTTTAACCAGTCGTATCCTTTTTCCTCTAATTCCAGGGCTAATTCCTTGGTGCCAGATTTTACGATCTTGCCATCGTGAATTACATGCACGAAATCTGGAATAATATATTCCAGAAGCCTTTGATAGTGTGTAATGAGGATTACGGCATTATCCCTGTTTTTCAATTTATTTACGCCGTTGGCCACAATTCGCAGGGCATCAATATCCAGACCAGAGTCTGTTTCATCAAGAATGGCCAGTTTTGGCTCCAGCATGGCCATTTGAAAGATCTCATTGCGTTTCTTTTCGCCTCCGGAAAAACCTTCATTCAAGGACCTGGATAGGAACTTCCTATCGATATCTAACATTTCAGATTTTTCACGAATTAGCTTGAGCATTTGATTCGCCGGCATGTCTTCAAGGCCACGAGCCTTTCGGGATTCATTGATGGCGGTCTTCATAAAGTTGGTCACCGAAACACCCGGTATCTCTACGGGGTATTGAAAGGATAAAAATATACCCTTATGCGCCCTCTCTTCTGGGGCCACATCGTCTAGGTCCTCTCCTTCGAAAATGATGGATCCTTTAGTGACCTCAAACTCTTCTTTACCAGCAATTACAGATGCCAGGGTACTTTTCCCGGAACCGTTTGGCCCCATAATAGCATGCACTTCACCCGGTTTTACTTCCAGATTGATCCCTTTCAGGATTTCCTTATCCTCTACGCTGGCATGCAGATTTTTAATTTTCAACATGGTATATTGTTTTACTTTATTCTTTATTTTTTGTGTTTAGCCTACTGAACCTTCGAGGCTTATTTCCAGAAGCTTCTGGGCCTCCACGGCAAATTCCATGGGTAATTTATTGAGTACTTCCTTACTAAATCCGTTTACTATCAGGGCAATGGCCTTTTCGGTGGGTATCCCACGCTGGTTGCAGTAGAAAAGCTGGTCTTCGCCTATCTTACTGGTGGTGGCCTCGTGTTCTATTTGAGCCGACTTATTCTTTACCTCTATGTAGGGAAATGTATGGGCCCCGCATTCGTTCCCCATTAACAGGGAATCGCATTGAGAAAAATTCCTAGCGTTCTCAGCCCTGCTATTTACCTGTACAAGGCCTCTGTAGCTATTCTGAGATTTCCCTGCAGAGATCCCTTTAGAAATTATGGTACTCTTTGTGTTCTTTCCTAAATGGATCATCTTGGTGCCGGTATCTGCCTGCTGGAAGTTATTGGTCACCGCTATGGAATAGAATTCTCCGATAGAATTGTCCCCCTTAAGGATACAAGATGGATATTTCCACGTTATGGCCGAACCGGTCTCTACCTGGGTCCAGGAGATCTTTGCATTGCGTTCACACAACCCTCTTTTTGTGACAAAATTATACACCCCGCCTTTTCCTTCTTTATTCCCCGGATACCAGTTCTGTACCGTAGAATACTTAATTTCGGCATCATCAAGCGCAATTAATTCTACTACCGCCGCATGTAATTGGTTTTCATCTCTGGAAGGGGCTGTACAACCCTCCAGGTAACTCACATAACTTCCTTTATCCGCAATGACCAGCGTTCTTTCAAATTGCCCGGTACCAGCCTGATTAATCCTGAAATAGGTAGAAAGTTCCATGGGACATCGTACCCCTTTTGGGATGTAGCAGAAAGAACCATCTGTAAACACCGCCGAATTCAATGCAGCGTAATAATTGTCCTTTGGAGGAACAATAGACCCAATATATTTCTTCACCAGCTCCGGATGCTCCTTTATTGCTTCCGAAATAGGGCAAAAGATGATTCCCTTTTCTGCCAGGGTCTTTTTAAAAGTGGTTGCCACAGACACAGAATCCATGACAATATCTACCGCCACCCCGGCTAATTTCTTTTGTTCGTCTAATGAAATTCCCAACTTTTTAAAAGTGTCCAATAATTCCGGATCTACTTCATCCAGACTTTCGTACTTGGGTTTCTTATTGGGGGCAGAATAGTAACTGATATCCTGAAAATCGGGTTTTTGGTAGTGAATGTTGGCCCATTCCGGTTCTATCATTTCCTTCCACCCTTTGTAGGCTTCCAACCTCCATAAGGTCATCCATTCGGGCTCTCCCTTTTTCTTGGAGAGTGCAATCACCACTTCTTCACTCAATCCTTTCGGAAAGGTGTCCGACTCAATATCTGTGTAGAAACCGTATTCGTATTCCTTGGTTTCCAGTTCTTTTTTTAATTCTTCCTCTGTATATGCCATGTTCTGTTTTCTAAGTGTTATAAAGAGAAACTTTCTCCACACCCACAGGTGCGTTGTGCATTGGGATTATTAAATACAAATCCCTTCCCATTAAGACCGCCCGAATATTCAAGGGTAGTCCCTACCAAATAAAGAAAACTCTTTTTGTCTACAATAATCCGAACTTCATTGTCTTCAAAGACCTTATCCGCATCATTGATGTGGTGGTCAAATTTCAGTTCATAAGACAAGCCACTGCAGCCGCCGCTCTTAACGCCTACTCGCACATAATCTTTGGTAACGTCATAGCCTTCTTCAGACATCAGGCTTGATACCCTCTTCTTGGCTGTTTCTGATACTTTGATCATCTTAATTGGATTTAGTCTAAATAGTTTACAAATATACACTAAAACTGGGGGATTCAAATAGCTCCTAACATTATAATAACATATGTGAGGATCAGATATTTCTATGTCACAGATAAAGGAAAACTAGAAGAAAAGTTGATTTGTTTTGGATAGCGACCCCTCTTACTCAATTTTTATAAGGATAAGATCTGTGCCTCCTTTATTTTGCAGGGTATTGAAGTTGGTGCTTTTGCTCTCCCCTACCAGTAGCAGTCCGCCATCCTTAGATTCCAGGGCGTCGAACCCAAATTCCAGATCGGCTCCCCCAAAGCTTTGTTGCCAAATTAGCCTGCCCTGAGCATCTATCTTAAGCATCCACAGGTCATTTTCTCCGGCATTTTCCGCAAGGTCCTGATCCGTACTTTTAGAATTTCCTGAAATCAGAAAGCCCCCGTCCCGGGTTGGCCTTATACTTTCGGCAGCTTCAAAGCCGGCGCCACCATAGGTTTGTTCCCAAAGCAATGCGCCCTGAGCATCTATACTGATCACCCAAACATCCGATCCTCCATGATACTCACTTACATCTCCATCTGTACTGATAGTGCTTCCGGTAATAACATACCCCCCATTCTCCGTTTTGGCAATGTCCTGGGCAATGTCGATCCCCGTTCCCCCATAAGAATGTTCCCAAACCAATTCGCCTTCATTCCCGACCTTTACCACCCAAAAATCGTACGAGCCTCTTGGATCGCTTACATCATAGTCCTCACTTTCAGAAAATCCCGCCATGACAAAACCTTCATTCTGAGCGGTAACCACCGCATGTGCACGATCATTGTTGGTTCCTCCATAATACTTGCGCCATGAAAGCTCCCCCTGGGCGTTAAGCCTGGTTCCCCAGAATTCTCCCACGCCATGTCTTGTCAGGGAATAGGACTTGTCCAGGTAGCCATCGGCCTTGGCCGAAGTAATGTCTAAAAAGCCTGTAAAAAAGAGCCCCCCATCCGCACTTTCCACTATGTCATACGAATGGTCGTGTCCCGAAAATCCAAAACTTTGCTCCCATTCTATAGTTCCCTGACTATCTAATTTTAAAACCCAATTGTCATGAAAACCTTCATTATTGCTTGCATCTCCATCATCACTCATGGCATAGCCGGTAATGGCATAGCCCCCGTCTGAAGTTTGTATAACGGCCTGACCCCGGTCGTCTTTACTTCCTCCATAGGTTTTGGACCATTGAGGACTGCCTTCCGCATCAATTTTAAGTAACCAATAATCATTCACATTGTTGGTTTTATGTGCTAGATCTCCGTCTGTGCTATTAGAAAAGCCGAAAATGGCAAAGCCCCCATCTGTGGTTTCTATGATAGAACGCGGGGTGTCATCTCCAGAGCCTCCATAAGAGTACATCCAGGCAACTTCTCCCTTGAAATCAGAGGTGTTCTCCAGCGGCAATTGGTTTCCATTATCCCTGGAACAGGATAACAGCATAAAAATAAGAATACAGGCTAGCAACTGTTTCATAAACAGATCAATTAGATTTCTGAACAATAAAAAGCCCCGAATTAATATCACTTATGATGATCTTCCCGCTTTCAAAATATGGATAGACACTCCAAACTCCATCAAAAGAAGCGCTGTTCCCGGAAGGAAAGCTGTCAAAAAATCCTACTTCTGAAATATTACCGTTATCGATATCCGAAATATTCATAACGCGTACACCAGCAGTATAATTAGCAAGAAAAAAATCGTTTCCGTCTACATAACCATTGTGGTCTATGGCCGGGGTTGTTCCAAGGTAGGTGGTATGTAGTACAGGATTGTCCAGATCCGTCATATCGAACACCAGAGTTCTCGAATTAAACCCAAAATTGATCTCGTCTAGTTCATCGCCAACTATAAAATAGCGTTGGTCCTCGGTAAACCAGCCCTGGTGAGTATACCCTATATTTCCATATTGAATTCCCGTAATATTGGCTGGGTTCTGCTTATCTGTGATATCTACAATAATGACCTGATTCTCATTTGAGCCAATAAATATCTCGGCCCCAGCATAATCTGCATCTGGGCCATTGTAGGTCACTACCTGCGCATCGTGTGTATACCCGGAAGCGCCGTACCCGCCAGCTGCCTGCGGATTTAAGGGATCCTGGAGGTCTATAAAATGAGCGCCGCCGTTAAAAGGATCTCCCATATCTGCCGAACCAACAGCATACGCAAAACCACTGGATTCATTAACTACAATATTATGCGATCTGCCAAATGCCGTATATCGGTTATCTGCCGTAAACGTCACGGGGCCTCCAGACACACTGAGCAAATTAGTGAGATCAAAAACCTGCATCCCGTGGCCATCTGCTTCAGAAACTATATAGGCGTAGTTTTGATGCACCTTAATAT
>NZ_JBATLB010000235.1:0-4821 GCF_049669965.1 Muriicola sp.
TCTGATCATTGATTCTAACTGCATTACCGAAGAAATATTGCACACAAAAGTAGATAACATGCTGTTTTTGTGGTAACTAGACTAAATAAACCTGCCATGCCAACTTTCAGAGGCCGGTACTTCCCAATGCTCCAAATATTCCTGTTTATTGGCCACCAAATTGTTGAATACAATGGTGTTTTTAGAGATGGCTTTGGATTTCGCCATTTTCTTAAAATCGGACATGGATTTGTAGGTAATGTAATCTCCTTGTTTAAAGGAAACATTCATCCTGTCCATCAGTTCTACCCCGTAGCGTTTTTCCAAACCTTGAATAAAGTGAACCGAGGTATCAATTGAACAACCCGAGGCCGCAGCATTGGATTGATCCAGTCCTATGACAATAAAACGGTTATATCGGATCTCAAAGGCCGCTTCTAAAGCCGCTCCATGGGCGGTCCACTCAGTTAAAAACTGCGTAAGCAGGTCGTTGATCTCTTTCAGCTCCTCTTCGGTAAAGTTTCTATTAGACTGGTAGATCCATATTCTGGCCGAATCAGGTAATTCAGTAAATGTTGTGATCATTTCTTTTTCTTAGATTAATTTTTAACGTTCTATCTCCTTCTTTCTTTACTAAAATCATTCCAAAATAAACAAAGGTCAAAGATCTTGTGCACTTGCCAGTAGCTCTGCAATATCCATAACAGCTATGGAAGCTTCTTTTTCTTTGTTTTTCACACCGTCTGTCATCATGGTGTTACAAAAAGGACAAGCTGCCGCGATGATCTCAGGCTGTGTTTCCATGGCTTGTTCCGTTCGTTCAATATTTACTTCCTTATCACCTTTTTCGGCTTCTTTGAACATTTGAGCCCCTCCGGCGCCACAACATAGCCCTCTGGATCTGCAGTTTTTCATCTCAACCAATTCGGCATCGAGCTTTTGAATAAGTTCTCGCGGGGCCTCGTAAACATTATTTGCCCTGCCTAGATAACAGGGATCGTGATAGGTAATTCGTTTACCCTTGTACGTTCCACCTTCTAAGCTGATTTTTCCTTCGTCTACCAGTTCTTTTAAAAACTGTGTATGGTGCACTACATCGTAAGTACCTCCTAAACCGGGATACTCATTTTTTAAGGTATTGAAACAATGTGGACAGGCTGTTACTACCTTTTTGATCCCGTATCCATTCATGACCTCAATATTGGTCACTGCCTGCATCTGAAATAAGAATTCGTTTCCAGCTCTTTTTGCCGGATCTCCGGAACAACTTTCTTCCGTGCCCAATACGGCAAAAGATACACCTGCATTGTTCAGCAATTTCACAAAAGCCTTGGTGATCTTCTTTGCCCGGTCATCAAAACTACCGGCACAACCAACCCAAAATAAAATCTCTGGTTGTTTTCCTTCCGCAAAAAGCGATGCCATTGTGGGTACATTCATGTTGCTATTTCTTGAGTATACTATATTATTTCGACTCGTTTGCCCAATTGAGTCGGTCCATTTGATTAAAGGGCCAGGGAGCCCCATTGTTCTCTATATTGCCCATCATGGCATTTAATTCTGCCGGTGCGGCCGATTGCTCCATCACCAAATACTGCCTCATGTCCATAATAATAGACAAGGGATCTATACTCACCGGACAAGCCTCTACACAAGCATTGCAGGAGGTGCAGGCCCATAATTCTTCCCTGCTGATATAGTCATCCAGCAATTGTTTCCCATCCGCTACAAAGGTGCCGCTATTCTGATCAATGTTCCGCCCCACCTCTTCCAAACGATCGCGGGTATCCATCATGATCTTTCTTGGCGACAATTTCTTCCCGGTTTGGTTTGCAGGACATTCACTGGTACAGCGTCCGCACTCTGTGCAGGTGTACGCACTTAGTAATTGTACCCACTTAAGATCTTGCACGTCTGAGGCTCCAAATTTATCGGGTGGTGCCGCATCTTCTGCGGGAGCTGCAAAAGGATCTGCATTGGGATCCATCATAAGCTTCACTTCCTTAGTAACAGCCTCAAGATTAGCGAATTGTCCTTGTGGATTTAAATTCCCGTAATAGGTATTCGGGAACGCCAAGAGAATATGCAAATGCTTTGAATAATAAAGATAATTAAGGAAGAACAAGATCCCCCCTATATGCAACCACCAGGCAGTTCTTTCGATCAGAATTACCGTGCTTGCTGAGAGACCATCAAATAAAGGTGAAATAAACTGACTAACCGGAAAGGCCCCGGCCTGAATATAATGAGCCTCGCCCAATTGCTGTAGATGATGATCTGCAGCATTCATGCTAAGGAACAATCCCATAAGGATCACCTCAATATAAAGGATCCAGTTAGCGTCGTTTTTTGGCCACCCTTTCATTTCTGGCTTTAAAAACCTTGCAATCTTTAAGGCATTCCGACGTAACCAAAATATTACCACTGCCACAATCACAAGAAATGCCAGGATCTCAAAAGAGGCTATCAATATATCGTATAGTCTTCCCAGGGGTGCAAAAATCCGATGTGTCCCTAACAGGCCATCAATGATAATTTCCAATACCTCAATGTTGATGACAACAAAGCCTATATATACAATGATATGCATGAATCCTGCAATAGGTCTGACCACCATCTTTGATTGCCCCAGAGCAATAAGTGCCATATTTTTCCATCGCTGGGAGGTATTGTCTGAAAGATCTGCCGGTTTACCCAGAAAAATATTTCTACGGAGTTTTTTTACATTCCTTGTGAAAAATCCTACCCCCAGAATAAGGAGTACTGCAAAAATGATGTTCGGAAGGTATTCCATTAATTACTGCTGATTAATAAGTGCGGGGTCGTTTTGAGGAAGCGAATACTCTATCTGTTTCTTTCCAAATACGGAAACATTTACATAGCGTTTCGGATTCAATCGAAAATCTTGTAGTAACAGGTCTAACTCTTTTGAGGCTGCCGTTAAATTATCGTATAATTCCTCATTTTTCATGAGTTTACCGAGCGTGCCTTCTCCCTTTTCCATTTTTCCAAGTAAGGCATCCAGGTTTTTGATGGTCGATTCCAAATTCTTAATGGTACCGCTAAGATTAGTTGCAACTAAAGTATCTGATAGTTGAGCGAAATTCCTGGTCAGGGTATTGATGTTATTTAAGGAACTGTCTATATGCATCCTGTTAGCATCCATAAGCTCGTTAAAGGTGCCGGCGGTTTTCTTAAAATTCTCTACTACCGTGGTGAGTCCTTGTATACTTTGGCGAAGACTGTTTTTGGTCTTGTCATCTAATACATCATTGACATTCATTAAAAGAGAATCGGCATTAGATACCGCTCCCTCTACCTTCAGCTGTAAAGGTGAAAGTTTTTGTTGCACCAATTCTGTTAATCCGGGACGTGTGTTGGTCTCAAGAGTATCTCCAGATTTCGCCATCGGAGCTCCATCAAAGACAGGTTTAATTTGAATTCCCTTGCCCCCGATAATTCCGGTGTCGTATAATTCTGCCTCACTGTTCTTAGAAAATTCAAAACTACTGGAGACCGTAAAAGTTACCATCAGATCGCCGGTATCGTCTTTAAATTGAATATCATTCACCTTTCCCACACTAAAGCCATTTATTGAAACCTGTGTGCCGGTCTGTAAACCTCCTACATTTTTATACACGGCGTAAAAAACCTTGCTGTCATCAAATAGTGGTGTCGATTTCAAATAACTGAAGCCCAAAATAAAAAGGAGTATGCCCCCAATCACAATGATACCTGTCTTAATTTCTCGTGATAGTTTCAACTTCAATTTTTTTGGTTTCAAACAAAATTAGAAATAAAATCGGAAGGCCGATCATTAATCCCCTTCGTATTTTAAAGCGTCCTGCAGTGGGATACGCTTACCCTCCTTGTAGGCTACGATATAAGAAGTGGTAAAACCTTTCATATCGGCATTCGATTTAAGAAGTTTTGCGCCCATGTAGGTGTCTGTTTCACCATACAGGTATCTGTAAAGATTATTAATCGGTTCTTTTGATATCTTATTTAAACCATTAAACTCAGCAGAATTCAAGGGCAGATTCCTGGCAGAAGCCATGATCTGGACCTTAAAAATGATCCCTCCTTTGGAAACCAACATTCTGGTTTCTGAATCTGCGGTACTCTTTTCTACCTCTTCTTTTGATTCCTTTGAAACCGGTTCGGCCGCTTCAACATTTTTTCTGACCTCCGGAAGACTTTCTTTTTTTGGCATATCCGGATCTGTTTTTTTTACTTCCTGAATAATCTCTTCTGGTTTATTGGCGGCTGTTCCGTTAGAGATCACTGTCTCGGCATCCGGGATGCTATTTTTATAATTGATGATCGCCTTCGCAATAGCAGTGCCCATTTCGACCTGACCTTTTCCTGAATTCAAATACTTACCTTCCTCTTTATTGGTCAGGAATCCGGTTTCTACCAATACACTGGGCATAAAAGTTTGATGCAAAACAATAAATCCGGCTTGCTTAACTTTTCGGTCATTTCGTTTTAGCTGACTGGTAAAATTCTCTTGGATGAGTTTTGCCAACAATATACTCTGATCCAAAAATTCTTCCTGCATTATTGTGAGACCAATAACAGACTCGGGAGAATTTATATCGTAATTGGCATAGCGTGCCTCGTAATTATCTTCCAGATAGATCACCGAGTTCTCTTTCTTAGCAATCTCAAAATTTTGTCTGTTCGCATTTAAGCCCAATACAAATGTCCCTGCTCCATGTGCGTTGGATGTATGGGAATCACAATGGACCGAGACAAAAAGATCTGCTCCTGCCTTGTTTGCTATCTCGCCGCGTAGAAAAAGATCCACAAAGGAATCGTCATCACGAGTATACACCACCT
>NZ_JBATLB010000236.1:0-6948 GCF_049669965.1 Muriicola sp.
GTTCAAAGGATCACGAGTGAAATGAGTCATCCTGTTTTTTCTCAATAGAGAGCCCTCCGTGTAGGGAGGTAAGGATAACATATCCGCGCCAGCGGATCCAGCCTATTTCAAAGCGGAGCTTTGTCAGGAACATTTTGCGAAGCGAAATGAATCCTGTCGAGATCAATACAAGCAGAAAGTCCATTACGTTAGTAATGGATTTTTTGTTTTACGGAGCACCGAAAGCTTTTACTTTCAGTTAGCAGAGTAAAATAAAAAAACAGCGCGTTAGCGATGGACTTTCTATTTGCAAAGGAGAGTTCAAAGGATCACGAGTGAAATGAGTCATCCTGTTTATTTACAAAGCGGAGCTTTGTCAGCAACATTTTGCGAAGCGAAATGAATCCTGTTTTATTTTGAATTGGAAGTTTAGTAGGGGCACGGAAAACATTTCCGCGCCAGCGAAGGGTTTTGCTTTCAGTGAGCAGAGTAAAATAAATAAACAGCACGGCAGCGATAGACTTTCTATTTGCAAAGGAGAGTTCAAAGGATCACGAGTGAAATGAGTCATCCTGATATTCTCAATAAAGAACCCCGCTTGTAAGTAGTCACGGATAACATATCCGCGCCGGCGGAATTTGAAAAACCAAACTTTTTGTAACATTCCAGAGCTGACAACGTCCTATTCTTAATCAATTAACGTATCAATCAAAACATGAAATCTAATAAAAAAACTGGAAGACTTGTTGGCCTATTGTTTCTGTTCATTTTTGCAACAGGAATTACAGTCTATCAATTTTTACAAAGCCCTGTATTATTTTCAAATGATTTTCTAACTACTGCTTCTGCAAACTCAAATGAAATCATTATATCGACCTTACTTTTATTTCTAAGCGGTATAACCTCTGTTATTATAGCCACAGTTTTATTACCAATATTTAAAGAACATAGCGTCACTTTGGGATTTTTATATTTATCATTTAGTATTCTGGGTTTTATAGCTATATCAATTGACAATATAAGTGTTCTATCTATGTTAGAATTTAGTCTAGCGTATACTAAAAATGCAATTGGCAATTCTGACATTATAAATACATTAGGTACTGTGTTTTATAAAAAACATTGGTGGACACACTACTTGAGTCTGCTTATTTCTTGCTTCCCTGTTTTTATTTTATACTATACATTGTACATGTCCAAATTAATTCCAAAAGTCATTTCAATTGTTGGTATTATAGCTGTAATTCTTATGTTTGTTGAAATATTATTTTCGATTTTTGGAAACAGCATTAGTATGAATATGCTTCTTCCAATAGGGCTCATTCAACTAATTCTTCCTCTTTGGTTAATTTTCAAAGGATTGAATTCGTCAGTTTTAGAAACGGAAATGAAATAACGAAATTTAGTTAGAAAAGACTACACATAACAAGGGCTATGATTCATCACGCCTATGGCGTGAACAAATCAAAGCAAAGACGGTTGCAGCACATTCCTAAAATCAGACTTTTCATAAATTTTATATCTTTATAATTAGTTAATAACCAACTAAATATAAAATTATGAAATTAAAAATGACATTTGCCTTGATTATGATTCTCGGAATTGTAATTACAGGATGTAAGCAAAAAGAAGAAAAAGTTGAAGTTGAGGAAGTTAAAATTGATTTAATTAATGATGAATTTCCTGAAGCAAAACAAGAATTATTGGAAACATGGGATGCTATTGTGCAAAGTCTTAAGGATGGAGATATGGATAAACTTATTGCTTTTCATGCTTATAGTCCAAAATTCACTGAATTTAAAAACGGGGCGCCGCGCAATGGAAGTGAAGCTAATGAAGAATTTGAACGCAATACTTTTGGCGCTGTTACTGAGATAGTGAAATTCGACACTAAAGATATGCAAGTTGCAGTGTATGGTGATGTGGCCAATGTAACCTTTCATTCTGATTTTCATCTCAAATTTGGTGAAGATCTAGTTGTTGTTAACGACCAAATTTCGTTATTATTTGTGAAGACAGATAATGGTTGGAAAATTGTTAGCGAGCACCATTCACCTCTGAAAATAGAAGAAAGTTAAAAACGTACTACAACAACATATACAATAAATAGCTCATAAAGCGCAAGTCATCAAAGCTTGCGCTTTTAGAATACATTTATGCCGACTGAAAAGTTAATGAACAAAACTCGCTACTTTTCATATACAAGACCGTTGTGCATAATATGAAAAGGCTTCTTTCAATATTCTAAATCGCCACTCTGCATTCATGTTATCTATTTAATGAAAATGCAATAATCCTTGAAATAGTAAACAATTCAAACACAACAATAACAAACATAATATTTACTACCACTAAATTTTTGGAAACCATTGAAATTGAGAAATTAAATCCGAAGCAAGGTATTTCTGATTTCTTTTCAATGAAAAACAACCACTCTGAACGAAGTAAAATGAAAAAACAGCGCGGCAGCGATGGACTTTCTATTTGCAAAGGGAAGTTCTAAGGATCAAGAGTGAAACGAGTCATCCTGTTTATCTCATTACAGAACACTGCTTATTAGGAGGCACGGATAACATATCCGCGCCAGCGGAGATGTCAATCCCCAGAATTGTACTATTTTTATTCATACATTAAGTATTTGGAAAGAACAAACTATCTCAGTACAGCAACCTCAAAACAGGCTCTAATAGGCCTAAAGAACTGATCGTACTTGGACAGTAAAAAGAGTGGGGATTTTCTATGTTGACGGAATCTGAAGTTCCTACGGCTATTATAACCTTACTCCACTCTTTTTGTTCTTTCTGATTATGACTTTAATTTAAGCGAAGTAAACTTAGGATGGCTATAACATGCTTTCGGCAGGTTTACAGGCCTAAGGAATGCAGGTTCGGCACTACTTTGAAACTTTCCTGAAATTTCCTACATTTATTGAAACAAAATAAATAGTAAACGTCTGGGACTCGATGCAGTCTAAGCCAAAACCAGTAGGTAACGTATGAAGGATAAAATTGTATATATATGTTTATTAATTCTTTTAAGCACCTCGTGCAAAGAGCAAACTTTTCAAGCCGACGATATAATTCTGCATTGTTATGATTCAAAATATCAGAAGGAAGGCTATGACATAAAAACCATTATTGACGATTATGAAAAGTTATTAATCAAAGAAGGCATCTTAAGAGATAATTCCGGAAAGAGTTATTTGGAGGTGATGCAAAAAATAAACTCGGACAAAGACTTCAGTATAGCGTCTTCAACCTTTATGGACTACGACCCATTCTTAAAAGTAGATAATGAAACCAAACTGGCCCTATTTGAGTGTGAGAATGAAATGATTGAATTGGCAAAGGAAAAGGATTCAAGATGGCATAAGCTTTCAGTCAATTTGGAATCACCGGAATTAAAAGAAAATCCGGACCTTATTTATCAGGACATGGTGGAAGCCTTATCCGAAAATGAGCTAGACTCGTATTATTTCAGACTTAAAATGTTTCATTTATTTGATATGGTAAATTCAAAATGGGGAAACCGGTCCTTGATGCCAACAGTTTCAACTGAATAACAAATCTATACGTCACTTAACAACGCATATCCCCTATTGCTCCTGGAGGCTTGACTTAAATTCTTATCTTGGGTTTTAAATAAATGATTCTCGCCAATGTCTTTGTCGTAAAGCGCCAGGGCACAATTAGCCTTACGAAATATCCGAAGCCATGTGTGTTATTAAATGAATACAACAGATATTGCCTGAATGCCTAACGAAATGTTATGTATCATCTTCGAGATATAATTTAAATTATGCCATTGATTAGCCATTTATATTTAGGTGGGAGCCGCTGAAGACATAAATAAATAAATCTATCATCTATTTCTTAAGCATTTTAGGAGAACTAGAATAACCAAAATAATTGTTTAATGCGAATTTTAATTTTTTTAATCTTACTAACGACTTGTATGTCCAATTCCAATAAAAATTCAGAGAGTCGAAAGATTGCCGACAATGATCTGAAATCTGACTCGACCCGAATGATGCTTTATAGCTTTCCCGAACAAGGTAAAGGCAAATGGCGCATACAAGATGATGTAGTCATGGGCGGGCGATCCGATAGTCAGTTAAAAATAACAGACAAAAATCTTGCGCATTTCTCCGGTCGCGTTTCTTTAGAAAATAATGGCGGTTTTTGTTCGATTCATCAAACTGTAGAAAAGAGCCCTTACATTATTCCGGATAAAGCAACGGCATTTTTATTGCTTTTGAATGGGGATGGCAAAGACTACAACTTCCGGGTTAGAACACGAAATGGACGTTACTCGTACGGTTTTACTTTTACTACCAAGGGTGACCGCAATTGGGAAACTATCTCTATTCCGTTTAACATGATGGAAGCGATGTACCACGGTGAACCAGTAAAAGTACCTAATTATGCCGGAGAAAATGTCGTTGAAATGCAATTACTAATTGGTAACCAAAAAGAAGAAACTTTTGAAATTTTGATAGAATCTATAGAGGTTATCTAATCTAGATATTTCAAAGAAAACTTTAATTCAAATTGGCTTAGAACATAGACGGTTGGCGGCAGGTGTACATGACCAAGGAAGGTAGTTTCATTGCTTCATTATTAATTCCTTTTTTTTAAAAACAATATTGCCTTAAACACCTCTGGCCCTTATGTAGGCGGCAAACATGGCCCAAACCGTTATCCATAAATGACTTCCACCAGATTAACGTGATATTATTTATTACCCTTTAATAGAATAAAAGAAAATAAAAAACCCATCAAATTTAGATGGATTTTAAATTGTTCTTTAGTGAAAACTTAATTATTCATTAGAACCAATGTCACCTTGCGCTACAATGGTTGCTAATTGGGAAGCACTCAGATGTACATTTATGTATCCATTAAAAGTTAAAATCTCGTCATAGGTAATAGCGGTACTATTATCCAGGGTTTCCACTTGGGTATTACTAATTCCGGTGTCACCGTCTACAACATTAAAAGTAAATGCAATTCCGCCTCCTGTTGCGGCATTATTATTGTGTATGTGTGCAGGATGCATTCCTCCTTCTGGTGTATTTTGAATTTCCAAAATAGCCAATGCAGTTCCATTGACTCTTTTAAGGAAAGTAGCCGTTCCTGAAATTGTCGGAACGTCTTTTTCAGCTAAGGTGTATACTTTCGATTCTCCTGTCAGGTCATTCTGACCTATATCTCCCTGAGCAACGATAGTCCCTAATTCACTGGCACTTAAATGAACGTTTACGTAAGCATCTAAACCTTCTATAGCCGCATAAGTCAGGGCCGAACCATCGTCAAATGCAGCCACATTGGTAACACTGACCCCTGTATCTCCATTAACCGGATTAAAAGAAAAGAGTATTCCTCCACCTTCTGCGGCGGTATTCGCATGAATATGCGCCGGATGTTCTCCTCCATCAGGAGTTCCACTTAACACTATCTCAGCTAAAGCTTCTCCATTTATTCTTTCAGAAAACGTTACGTTTCCAGAAATTCCCGGTACATCTTTTTCAGCTAAATCGTATGACGTTGAAGTTCCGGTCAGATCATTCTGACCTATATCTCCCTGAGCAACAATTGTCCCTAATTCACTAGCGCTTAAATGAACGTTTACGTAAGCATCTAAACCTTCTATAGCCGCATAAGTCAGGGCCGAACCATCGTCAAATGCAGCCACATTGGTTGCACTTACCCCCGTATCTCCATTAACCGGATTAAAAGAGAAGAGAATACCCCCACCTTCTGCGGCAGTATTCGCATGAATATGTGCCGGATGTTCTCCTCCATCAGGAGTTCCACCTAATACTATCTCGGCTAAAGCTTCTCCGTTTATTCTTTCAGAAAACGTTACGTTTCCAGAAATTCCCGGTACATCTTTTTCGGATAAATCGTATGACGTTGAAGTTCCGGTAAGATCATTTTGACCTATATCGCCTTGAGCAACAATAGTACCTAATTGACTGGCACTTAAGTGGACGTTGATATATCCGTCAAAAGTTAATAATTCAGCATACGTAATTGTTGATCCGTCATCTAAAGCTGAAATTGTGATTTCACTTTGTCCTGTGTCTCCATTAACAGCTTCTAATGATACCGCAATGCCTCCACCTTCTGCGGCCGTGTTAAAATGTATGTGCGCCGGATGTACTCCTCCTGCCGGAGTTCCTGTAAGATCTAAAATAATAGTGGTAGAGGCATCTGTATTTTCTACAAAGGTTGCCGTCCCTGAAATTCCGGCGACATCTTTTGTTGATAAATCATAAATCGTAGTATTTCCAGACGGTTCCGGACCCATTACACCATCATCATCACTACAACTGAAAGATAATAATGTGAGTACTCCCGTAAGTACAATTGAATAAATTTTTTTCATAGCTTTTTTTGTTTAATTTTCTCTCCATAAAGTTAAACAAATATTTTGTGGCCAATTTGCTGATTGCTATTTTAACACATAATTAACCCGTTAAACAAAAATGATTGAAAACCACAAAAGTGCCTATTTTACTTATAATCAAGTAATTAATTAGGATATTATACAGAATACCCATCCTATTATCTATTTTCTCTGTAAAAAAGAGTACAATGGAGAATATTGACCAAATATGTGCGGATTAAAAGCTATTTAATGAAAATAACGAAAGCGCAACAAAGGCTCCAATGAAAAGCTGGAATTTACTGAGAGTCTCAACAGAACAATATCGCGAAGAAATCAAAAACAAGGTAAAAAAGCCTCCGCAAAAACATTAAAAGAACTGATTCTTCCATCGCACACAACATCCAGTTAAAACTGAAATTGAGGTATTTAATTACCTAAATCCTACAATAATTCTTTACTTTTGCGTTTTGGCGATCAGAAAAGAACAATGGATTACAAAAAACAGCTTGGTAAAAATATAGTAGCATTTTGGCTCTTTGCAGCCTTCATGTTTCCTACTGCCGTTCAGTTTTTGCA
>NZ_JBATLB010000237.1:0-1685 GCF_049669965.1 Muriicola sp.
CTTGTATACCATCATCTACCATATCCGCCGTCATTGCCACGAGGCCCGGGGCGTGTTCCATATTATCTATGAGAGCAGTTAGGGCATTTAGTATTCTAGGTTCTGATATACGAGAAAGAAGAGAAAGCCCAGCAGCGAGACGATCCTCCATTGCGGTACCTTGCATTTCGGACTCTTGGATGGCGTCATCTAGGCTATCCGCCGCTATACTTACTAAAGGGGTCATTTGATCCATCCCGCTGGTAATTCTTGTGAGGGCGGACTCAATCCGATCTAAGCGAGCTTCTAAAGAGGAAGTAGTTGCAGTTTCCATATGGCAAGGTTTTCTGTTGCGACCTCAATATAGAAAATAAATACAAATACATGAATGTATATTCATATATCCATATTATTTCCACTTGTGTAAAAATTGTGTAAGATGCTGATAATCAGATATTAGTCTGGATCTAAACTATGATTAAGTGACTCAAGTCACCTTTCTATGTGACCACAATCACCTCTTGAACATGTCGCTGCCTATAAATTTGTATCAGCATTAGAAAGAATAGTACGCTTTATTAAAACATAAAAAATCTACAATAATGAAAGTTGAACAAATTTATACTGGATGTCTGGCCGAGGCTGCTTACTACATTGAGTCGAATGGTGAAGTGGCGATTATTGACCCATTAAGAGAAACCTCTCCTTATATGGAAAGAGCGGAAAGAGATGGAGCCACCATTAAGTACATTTTCGAAACGCACTTTCATGCGGACTTCGTTTCTGGACATGTTGACTTGGCAGAGACAACAGGGGCTGACATCGTTTATGGACCAACCACCATGGAGACAGGATTTAAAAAGACGGTTGCGGAAGATGGTCAAATATTCAAAATAGGAAATGTAACACTTGAAGTTTTACATACTCCAGGACATACCATGGAATCATCATGTTACCTATTAAGAGATGAATCTGGAAAAGAAGTTGGTCTTTTTTCAGGAGACACCTTATTCATCGGTGATGTTGGAAGACCAGATTTAGCTCAGAAAGTAATTGCTGATCTAACACAAGATAAATTGGCTGGTCACCTGTTCGATTCTTTACGAACTAAGATTATGCCTTTAGCAGATGATATTATTGTTTATCCCAATCACGGTCAAGGTAGTGCATGTGGAAAGAATATGAGCAGTGAGACTACGGATACACTTGGTAATCAGAAAAAGACGAACTATGCCTTACGTCCTGATATGACGAAGGAAGAATTTAAAAAAGAAGTTCTCGAAGGCCTAACACCTCCTCCAGGATACTTCCCACAGAACGTGCTTATCAATATTCAAGGATATGAAAGCTTGGATACCGTTATGGAAAAAGGAAGCCGTGCATTATCTCCTGCCGAATTTGAAGTGGTAGCCAATGAGACCGAAGCGGTGATCATTGATACGCGATCCAAGGATGACTTCCGAAAAGGCTTTATTCCAAATTCAATATTTATAGGTATTGATGGAAGTTTCGCAACCTGGGTTGGAACGATGATCCCTGATGTCAAGCAAGAGATTCTCTTGGTCGCCGATGAGGATAAAGTAGAAGAAGTAATTACTCGATTGGCAAGGGTCGGTTATGACAATGCCATTGGATACTTGAAAGGTGGATTTGATGCCTGGAAGAGCGACAATAGAGAGATTGATACCATCAACTCAGTATCGGTG
>NZ_JBATLB010000238.1:0-6714 GCF_049669965.1 Muriicola sp.
CACCTGGACAGGAGGGCGGGGATCACTTCAAAACTAGGATTTTCAGTGGTTGCCCCTATAAGCGTGATCCAGCCTTTTTCGACTGCCCCGAGTAGTGAATCTTGTTGAGATTTACTAAAGCGATGAATTTCATCTATAAAAAGGATAGGGTTTTTGGTGCTAAACAGATTGCCGCGCTCTTTGGCTTTCTCTATCACCTCCCGTATGTCTTTTACGCCACTGTTGATGGCGCTTAAGGTGTAGAAAGGTCTTTTGCTTTCGTTCGCAATGATCAACGCCAGGGTGGTCTTTCCTGTTCCGGGAGGCCCCCAAAGTATAAGTGAAGGGATGATACCCTTTTTAATCTGATGTGTTAAAGAGCCGCCTTCACCTACAAGATGATGTTGACTTATATACGCTTCCAGCGTTTTTGGGCGAACCCTTTCTGCCAATGGTTCATTCATAACAATAAAAGTACATTTTTTCTATGGATGACAAGAGGGCAGCTTTTGGGATTGCGGTGTGAAATTTGTAGTATTACGCCAAAAAGAAGTGTATGTCTGCGGAAACCAATTTTAAGTTTTCCAATAGAGTGCTGCTGGTTCCCATGGCGTCTGTGTTGCTTATCTGGACCATTTTTTGGATGGAACTAAAATTTCAAAGTAATTGGAACAACTATGGGATTTATCCAAGGACATTAACCGGCTTGCGCGGAATAGTATTCGGACCATTTTTACATGGGTCCGTGGAACATCTCTACAATAATTCCATGCCCTTAGCCATATTAATGGCTTCACTGCTGTATTTCTACCGCAGTATTTCGTTTAAAGTTCTTTTCTGGGGACTGTTGTTATCTGGGTTAATAACCTGGGCTATTGGCAGACCATCGTATCATATTGGCGCGAGCGGGATAATTTACCTTTTGGCAAGTTTTATATTCTTCAAAGGAATATTTACCAAACACTATCGCTTAGTAGCAGTCTCACTTATTGTTTCTTTTATTTATGGCAGTATGTTGTGGTATATTTTTCCTATTAAGGAGGAGATCTCATGGGAAGGTCATTTGGGAGGCTTCCTGATTGGGTTGCTGATGGCGTTATTTTTAAAGGCAAAGCTTCCTATAATACCAAAATATGCCTGGGAAAAAGAAGACTACAATGAAGAAGAAGATGAATTTCTACAGCATTTTGATGCGGAGGGGAATTTTATAGAAAGAGCTACAGCCACTGAAGATTTAAAGGAAATACAGGTGAACTATCATTATAAAAAGGGGAACGATAAATCTCTAGAGGATGAGAATTAGGGATTTCTTTGCCGTACTGCCTCATACAAAAATACCCCACAGGCTACAGAAACATTGAGAGAGCCAATCTCCCCCAACATAGGAATTTTTGCGGTATGATCTGCTGCTTTTAAAATAGATGGTGAAATCCCCACATCTTCTGATCCCATAACAAACCCTACTGCACCTTTCAGATCTACCTCATAGAGGAGGGTATTTGTTTTTTCTGTTGCGGCTACAAGAGTAACGCCAGAAGACTGTAAGTAAAAGATAGCATCCTTTATATGGTCTACTTTGGCAATGGGAACCTTAAAAGCTGCTCCGGCAGATGTTTTCACGGTGTCTCCGGTTACAGGTGCTGATCCTTTTTTAGGGATTATGATCCCATCTACACCGCAACATTCGGCAGTTCTGATGATGGCTCCAAAATTCCGCACATCCGAAACCTGGTCTAGCAATAAAAACAATGCGTCCTTTTTTTGTGATAATACCTTGTCTACCAGGGTTTCAAATGTATGAAATGTGATAGGAGAAATCGTAGCGACCACCCCTTGATGATTATTCTGGGAAAGACGGTTGATCTTTTCCAGAGGAACATAGGAAGAGTTGATCCCGTTCTTGCGAATAAGTCCTTCTAATTCCTTAGAAAGAGACCCGTGTAAGCCTTTTTGAATAAATACCTTGTCTATGGGTTCATTGGCCTGAATTGCTTCTATAACAGCACGTAGACCATAGATCTTAGTATTTTTTTCCATAGCTTATTGTTGGTCTATAAAGGCCATCAAACGAATTAGATCGGTCTCCAATGAGAGATTGATTTTCTCTTCTTTAATAAATTCCTTTACTAAGGAAGCGTATTCTGGGTTGAATTTAGCTAAAAGTTTATTCTTTTTTGAAGGCAGTGAGCTAATGGGTTCCTGAGAATGTTTAAAGAAGTAATCTGTGAATTGTGTGAACTTGCTGGGTGTTGGACTTACCATAGAATTGGCAGCGGGCTTAGCCTCCGTAAATTTAACTTGTAAGAATTTATATAATGAATAGGAGTCTCCCTCGTATAGTACTATTAAATAACCCTCTTCTTTCTCTCCTTTTTCGTTCAAAAAGGACTGATATTCATATTTGCTACTGCCTTGAGAAGAAACAAGTAGCACATTGACATCCTTTATCAGGGCTTTGTGTTTTTCTTCTTTAAGCAAAGTGTTCTTTACTTCTATTTCCTTTGAGAAAATATTGTATCGGTAATAAAATTCACCGAGGTCCTCATCTTTATAAAATACCCTTCCTTTATTAAAATCTTCGGTCTCAAAGGCAGATCCTACTTCTGCTCCTACCTAGAAAGAGACCGTTTCGCCATCGTTCTTTACTTTCTGGAATAATTCCTGCATCCTGGGATTCCATCGTTGGTGATAGTTGGCAAAAGGATCATTTTCCACCCCACCCATCTGAGGGGCAGCATTTCCCACTTGCTGCGCGTTTGATATGCCCCCTAATAGCAAAATAATTATGGCAAAGAAGTGTCTCATGAGGGGGTATTTAGAGAATTTATGAATTCGAAGGTTTTAATTAAGTGTTCCTCGTTATCCAGGTCAATTTTATTTTCTTTGATAAAGTTATTTACAGGATCTTTCATTTCTTTTTCCAGGATCTTCAGCAGAGCCCCTTTTTTCTGGGTTAACTGGTCAATTCTATCAACTCCCGCTTTTGTATAATAATATTCTACAAAATGGGCATATCTGCTGGGTATAGGCATTACCATGGAATTGGCCGCTGCTTTCCCCTCACTGAATTTTACTGCCAGCCGGTGATAAAGCGTAAATTCATCGCCTTTTGAAATGATGGATAAATACCCATTCTTAGTTTCATCTTTTTTGTTGATATAGGTGGTAAAAAGCAGTTCTCGCTGCCCGTATTTAACTCTGAGATCCTCATTGGCCAGGAGGCGTTTTGCTTCTTCCCCGGGTAATTGGGTTTCCTTGATCTCAATTTCACTGTTAAGTGCATTGTACCTTACATAATATTCCCCTATGTATTCATCCCCGAAAAACAATTTACTTTTTACAAAATCCTCTGTAAGATAAGGGGATCCCAAAATCTCAGATTCACCGGTGGCATTTTTATTTTGTCTAAGGTTAGCCAAATGTGTGGCGAGAAAGGCATCTGTTGTATTGCGGCCGCCAAGCCCAAACGCTGCACCGGCTCCGCCGGATATCTGACCGGATACTTGTGAATAGGAGGTGATAAAACTGAAAACTAAAATGATATATAAAAAAAGTTGTTTCATTGTTTGTGTTTTAATTGCTTTTAAAGCCCAAGTGCCATTATTTCCGGGGCGTCGTTATCGTAATGGTAAGCTCTCCAAAAAAATCCGGGAGCAGAAAATTTCCAAACCACTTCCCCTGCTTCAGTTACTTCCCAGATGCCGTAATCTCCTTCAGCGATCATACGGTTGCCATTGGGTAATAATACTGCACCAGAGACCTTAGGAGCATAGAGATCCGGATCTGTAAAACTCCAGACTACTTCGGGCTCATTGTCTGTATTTGGCTCAAGTGAAAATACGTCCGGAAGTTGTAATTCATAGACCGTTGATTGTTCTAACTCTGCTCCATTGGTAAAGATCAGCATGTTCCCCAGATGATCATCTTGTAATAAATTGGGAAAATGGTTATTGCGAAAGAGACGCTCGCCCGCGGTATTTTTATAAGCCTGTGGGTTTCCAAAGCGATATAAGAGATCACCACCTTTGCCATAATTACCACCTTCGCTACCGCTGGCTTCTTCCGTGGAAGTGCTGTGGTCTATTACCCATACTTCGTGAAAAAAATTAACACTAAGATAGATCACATCCTTCACAGCATCATACGCCAGGCCATTGGCATGCATAATATCACCATTTGCGATGGTCACGTAATTTAAATCTATCAATTGTGGGTTGGCGGCAACATCGCCAAAATTATCTTTTGTGATGTCATAATCCTGAATAATATGATCCCAGGCGTGCCATTCCCAAACAATTTCGTCTGTATTGGGGTCAACTTCAATGATCGCTTCCGGAAATATATCTACCTGTGAGTTAGAACCGGCATTAGCAGCCACCTCCTGGGTTCGGCGTTCCCATACCATGGCCAATACATTACCATTAGGAAGTAGTTCTGCATCGTGATGCGTTTCAGCTGCCTCGGAGGAGTAGTTAAAATTCCATTCAATGCTGCCGTCTGCTGCAATGAATTGCAGTATTCCTCCCTGGCCACCTAATGTTATTTTTGGATCATCTGTTTCTAGAGAGGCCAATAGTCTTCCATCTGCCTCGAGGAAGGCATCATTGCCCAGCTTATTGCTCAAAGGCCACTCGTGTACTAATTTTGCCTCTTTGTCCATCAGAAAGGCCCTGTTGTTACCCGCATCATTCACAAGGATCAAACCGTCGTAAACAAGGTTGGCATTAAGGGTCTGGATCTCACCCATATAAACCGGAGGTTCTTCCATGGGATCTGCGGGTTCTTCTATTCCAGGATCCTCTACTACTACTTCCTCTTCAGGAAGTATGGGTGCCTCTTCCTTGGCACAGGAAGGTAAAATCAGAAACCCAAGGAGTATTAATATGCAAAAAACCGTTCTCATAGTGATCTAATTAATAGGTTCAAATGTACAAAAAAGAGCTGTTTTAGCAGGATAATAAATAAATAAAGGCCATCTGAAAAGATGGCCTTTATAAATTGTATAAATTAACTTTTTACGGACAAATACTTAAACTGCCTGTAAAGTCACCAATAAATGGACTTGGTCCGTCCTCAAAGGCAGTCTTGCCATTAGGAGCAAATAATTGGTAAGTAACTTCAGAATCCCAATCTCCGGACACATACTCAAAGGTTACGGTAGTAGCGGTGTCTGGAATAGTAAAGACTTCAGTGTTAGAAGCACCTTGTGCAGAGGAAATTGTATAATCAGTCGCAACACCGTCAACGGTAACCCTAATGGATGCACCGTTCCAACCATCTCCGTAAGAATCCTGCATGTCTAGTGTGTAATCACCAGGAACTGGTCCTGTAGGGATACACGCTACAACCACATCGTACTTATAAGGAGAGTTAAAATAAGATCCACCAAGAACGTTTCCGTTACCATTTACGTTGGTCCATGTAGAACCGTCCGTTAAGGTAACTTCAAAACGATAACTGAATACATCTCCACCTGAGTAGCCTGTACCAACTCCAAGAGTGGTAGCCGATTCGGCCAGCGTAGTAGTATACGTCAATTCTGGAAGACCCCTTGAACTAGTGGCAAGATCACTGGCCATAAATGTCTCGATCAGTTGTTCAGATACACTTGAATCCGTTGGATCGTCCTGATTGTCTGTAAAGGTAGCATACACTTGAATGGAGTGTAATAATCCTCCAAATTCGGCATCCTGCTCTTCAAGAGTAACAGTAAATATCGACCCAGGTACGAATGCATTATAAGGATTACCTTCCTGATTTCTGGTTCGCAAGATGGCTCCAACGGTAAAATCGTTGAGAACCTGGTCCACTACTTTATCATCCGATTCGCAGGAAATAAAGAAAGTCGTGGACAATGCTAAAATAAATACACAAACTTTTTTCATCGTAATTTTTTTTAAATTAATTAGCAACAGGGAATGTAGGTGATGCAGGATTAGTATCCCAGAAAACCTGTCCGGTAACATTCGATTTCTGCGCTATGTTAGAATTCGTGTTCGCCGCATTCGCAGGATAGAAATGACTACGGATAAAAGCACCAGGATTAGGCTCCAGATTGGGCTCTAAATTGGTAGGATATCCTTTTCTTCTATAGAAATTATAACCGTCATGACCATTTCCTTTTAGTGCAATAAAGAACTGTTCTGCCATGATGTTCCATTTACCTTCATTGTCTGCAGCATCAAAAGCAGCATCCACAGAGGCAATATAATCAGATATATCAGTGGCAGATGGTGCGAAAGACAAGTCTGCCGTAGCATCCTTAGATCCAAAAGTCGTTACTTTGCTAATAGACTTTGTTACCCCAGCAAGCACAAGGGCTTTTCCAGATGCAGGGCTGCTGTTCATCGCTACTTCTGCTCTCCAGAAATCTACTGTAGAGGCAAGGATAACAGGGGTGATCCCTGCTCCACCACCACCGGTGCCTAAGCTGGTTTCACCAAAACTGTCATCATCAAACTGACCGGCCTGAGGATAAACTCCTACCGCAGTTCTCAAAAGACCATCTGGTGGAATACCGGAGTTGTTTCCGTGATTTCTTCCCCAATACCCGTTGTCTAATGTACAAAATGGGAAGCCGCCAGATATGTATTGTGGAGGAGGCGATTGCAAAGAACAATCCAACGTTTCTTCATTTGGCGCTACAGGATCACCACTTACATCGTTAGATCCCGGAGTACCATCTGCCTGACGGTAATAGTAGTAACGAATACGAGGGTCATCTGTAGTGTCCAT
>NZ_JBATLB010000239.1:0-5395 GCF_049669965.1 Muriicola sp.
ATTCATGGCAGAGACGTAACTTACACCACATAGTGCACTTAATTCCCCAAGATTTGGTTTTAACAGATAGACCCCGGCTTTGGCTCCTAAAAGTAATGGTTCTCCGGAGGTGTCAAGAATGAACTTCGCCATCTGTTTTTGTGTAATTTGGGCAATCCGCGCATAAAAATCAACAGGGACCCCCGGTGCCAAACTACCGCTTGCAACCACATAATCTCCTTCTGCCATGCAAACTTCCAACAACTCCAAACACTGCTGCCATTCCTTCTCTTCTATCACAGGGCCCGGCATACCAAAGCGGTATTGATGGTTATTGGCGGTATCAGTCACGGATAGGTTTTCTCTTGTCCATTTCTTAATATGCAACTGTTGTTGTTCTATTTCCTCCTGTTCTAAAAGGGAATGCAAATGGGTCCCCGGAGAACCCCCTGCCAGATAAATACAGAGGGAAGATCCTCCCAATTTCTTAATGGCTCTTGATACATTGATGCCCCCGCCTCCGGCATCAAATACCGGCTCTGCACATCTTAATTTACTGTTGGGGCGTATCCCATCTACCGTAGTGCTTTTATCTATGGCGGGGTTTACGGTAATAGTGATTATTTTTGACATGTGGCAGATAACTTATTCTTTAAATGAGCTTCCATTAGCTTAAAGGTAGATCGATTTTGTTAATATTCCCTATTTGGTAGGCCCTTTCCCAACATGATAACTTATCACTACAGTAATAAGTAGTATGAATAATCCAAAGATGGGACGGTGAGCCAATTAGGAAAGATTTAATGAAATTCTATGATCTGGCAGATTACGCAGATCTGAAAAGACCGGAGGTGTTTAATAGTTATGGGTGATTAGATCCCAAAGTAATTTTGAACACTTTTAATCACAATAGTAAATTAGAATGGCTAATACATCTACAAAAAGAAGATTGGAGGTAGAGAAAAGGGAACATCAAATCAGAAAAAAAATGGGTCCATAACGATGACGCTGAAGAGGAAGAAGAAAAAGAAGCCAAATTACAATCCCTCTAGCATTGAAACTGTCAAATTCATTTTCGAAAAAAGTAAAAATGGGGTTGTAGTCATCGATAATATTAGTTTTATGAAAGGCTTATAAAAAGCCTTGATCATTTTGTATATTTATAAGAATTCTGAAATCTCGTTTTTTCATCCAACCTAAAAAAACCCTATGAAATATTTATTAGCATTACTAATTATCTGTAGTACTACTTTAGCCTTTTCCCAAAAAAAGTCAAAAACAACAGATCTTCATTCTGAAGCCTTAGATGCATCTTTCTATGAAGGTTTGGAATGGCGTAATATAGGCCCCAATAGAGGTGGTCGCTCTTTAGGCATTGCAGGAAGCCCAGGTAGGCCCAATGAATATTATTTTGGGGCTACAGGTGGCGGACTATGGAAAACCGTTGATGGTGGAAATGAGTGGAAAGCAGTTACTGATGGTCAACTCACCAGCTCATCAGTAGGAGCGGTTGCCGTGGCAGAAACCAATCCCGATATCGTCTATATTGGAATGGGCGAAGTTCAATTGCGGGGAAGTATTACCCAAGGTGATGGTGTTTACAAGACCAGCGATGGAGGCAAAACTTGGCGGCATTTGGGTTTAAAGGAAACACAAGCAGTAGCCCGAATTCGAATACATCCTACCAATCCTAATATCGTGTATGTTGCCGCTTTGGGGCACCCATATGGCGATAACGAGCAACGAGGGGTATTCCGTAGTATAGATGGGGGAAATACTTGGGACAAGGTTCTGTACGTGAGTCCGAAAGCCGGTGCCGTTGACCTCATAATTGATCGTAACAATCCGAAGGTATTGTTTGCCAGTACATGGGAAGTACAGCGAAAAGCATGGAAAATGTGGGGCGGCGGTGGCGACTCTAAACTATGGAAATCCACAGATGGTGGCGACACATGGACCGACTTCACAAGCAACACAGGAATGCCTGCACCACCCATTGGAAAAATAGGAGTCACCATATCACCCGCCGATTCCAATCGGATTTGGGCCATTGTCGAAGCAAATGAAGGCGGTGTTTTTCGATCTGATGATGGCGGTATAACTTGGGAACGTACCAATGATGAACGTAAGTTACGTCAGCGCGCTTTTTATTATTCAAGAATTTATGCCGACCCATGGGACAAAGAAACCGTCTATTGTTTGAATACAGGATTTTATAAGTCTACTGACGGAGGCAAGACCTTTGGCACGACGATTAAAGTCCCGCATGGAGATAACCATGATTTATGGATTGATCCTAATAATCCTGACCGCATGGCCAACTCCAACGATGGTGGTGGAAACGTCAGTATTAATGGTGGAGAGAGCTGGACAGAACAAGATTATGTGACGACTCAGTTTTACCATGTCATGACCACTAGCGATGTACCCTATCATGTTGCAGGTGCTCAACAAGATAATAGTACTCTGGCAATGCCAAGCGATGGATGGGACCATAGGCAAGCTCGAGGTCCGAATCACGGATGGTACTATGCCGTTGGCGGTGGCGAAAGTGGATGGATTACGCAACACCCTGTTGATAAGGATATCTTTTATGCAGGAAGTCAGGGAGCATTATTAACTAGATACGACAGAAGTAACGGGCAAACCAGAGATATTCAGGTATACCCTCGTTTCTTTTCCGGCGAACCTGCAAGTGCACTTCCTGAGCGTTGGCAATGGACCTTTCCCATTATGTTCGCACCGCAAGACCCGAATGTGATGTATACCTGTTCACAACATGTGTGGAAAACAACGGATGATGGGCAATCTTGGGAAAAAATAAGTCCGGATTTGACATATGCCGATCCTGAAACCTTGGGGAAAACAGGAGGTATAATTACTATGGACATGAACGGGCCTGAAATATATGCTACTGTCTTTGCCCTGGCGCCTTCCAATCATGACATTAACACGATTTGGGCAGGTTCTGATGATGGTAAAATTCATATCACCCGTGATGGTGGAAAGAACTGGGAAAACATCACGCCGAAAAACCTCCCTAAATTTTCCCGGGTAAGTATCATCGATGAATCAAAGCACAGACCGGGCACCTTGTTCGTCGCTGCGAACCGCTATCAAGTAGATGACCGTCAACCTTATGTTTTCAAAACGCATGACTATGGCAAAACATGGACAAAGATTACCAGTGGTATAGAAGATGGCCATTTTGCACGTGCGGTTCGGGAAGATCCTGTTCGTCAAGGCTTATTGTTTTTAGGGACGGAACACGGTGTTTATTTCTCTATCAATGATGGTGAACTATGGCAAAGTCTCCAATTGAAACTTCCCGATACGCCTATTCGTGATTTGGTGGTAAAGGACAACGATGTGGTTTTGGGTTCGCACGGACGAGGTTTCTGGATTTTGGATGACATTCAACCCCTTCGCCAGTACCAACCAGAAATGAAAAATCAAACGGCTGTGCTCTTTGAACCCGCGGATCCCATAAGGGGAATCACTGAGGCATCTATTCAATACTATTTCAAAGAGCAGCAAGATACCATCACTTTTGAGATTTTGGACGCTACTAATAAATTGATCAATACCTTCACTGGAAGCAAACCAAAATACGAAGTAGACCCAGACCTGCCCTGGTGGCAAAAAGGAGGTTCTTCAAAACCTACCACTGCAAAAGGACTCAACACTTTTACCTGGGATTTAAGATACCCTGGTGCTACCGACTTTGAAGGTATGATTATATGGAGTGCTAGACCACAACGCGGACCAAAAGCACCCATTGGCACATATAAAGTGCGTATTAAAACCCAGGACTATGAAAAGACCGCTTCCTTTGAGGTACGAATGGACCCCAATTTAAAAGGAGTCACCAAAGAAGATTTGGATGAGCAATTTGATTTGGCAAATAAAATCATGCAAAAAACAAGTGCTGCTAATGAGGCAGTAATCCGCATTCGTTCAATTAAATCACATATCAATTCGAGTAAGGAAAAACTATCCGCTTCCGATTTGAAAAGAACGGTAACACCTTTCTTGGAAAAACTTTCCGCCATTGAGGAAGAATTGTATCAAGTAAAAAATCAATCGAATCAAGATCCCTTGAATTTTCCAATAAAATTGAACAATCGCCTCGCTTCTCTGCGGCGCAGTGTGGAAAATGGCGAAGCAAAACCAACGGATGGCGCCTATAAAGTGTTTAAAGAGCTAACCGCAGAACTCAATCAACATCTGGGTAATCTTAAAATCGTAATGGAAGAAGATCTGCCAAAAGTAAATTCCGCTTTAAAGAATATTGGCATTGAAGAAATCGAAGCTTCGGAATAATTCAATATAAAGCTGTGATTATGACAAGTAAGTCATGTATTTGTTGTATTTAATTGCTGTCCTGATCCTTTCTGGCAGCTATAAAAATGACAAAAAAGCGAACTCGGCCTATAAGAAGTTACAGTTGAGAAACCGCTTACTTTTACTAAGCTCCTTCTCCTGGGTCTGCGCTTATGAAAAGCTTCTCCCCCAAGTTTTGCCCAATAAAAAAGCCACCTACTTTGTGGATGGCTATAAATTATTTCGGGTAGTGTATTATTCTGAGCGTATTCCTAAGCATAAGTTTAAGCATCCTTTTGCCCTGATTTGTTTTAAAGTACTTTTCTCTGCGCTGTGCATCCTGTTGGCTCAGGTAATATTCACAAAAAATTAGTCTAAGTGGTCTGCGTTTTGAAGTACTCTTTGTCTTTCCGGCATTGTGGTTTTTTAGTCTCTGCTTAAGATTAGTCGTATAACCGTGATAAAACAATAAGTCTTTTTCACTCTGTAAGACATAAACGCAATACGGTAGTATCATTCTTCAATATACCTCATGACTCTGAAAGACTTTTGCAACAAAAAAAGCTCATGGAACATTCCATGAGCTTTAGTTTTAGATGGCTATGAAGTAGAACTTGCGTTCACTACATAGCCATAAAGCGAGCTTGTCTCTGCTTTATGGCTCCTCTTGGGCTTACCGCGAAAAGAGCGGCACAGGCTTCTCGCCCAAGTTTTAACAAATAAAAAAAGCCACCCACTTTATGGATGGCTTCGGTGTAGCGATGAAGCGAGCTGCGCTCTGCTTTATGGCTCCTCTTGGGCTCGAACCAAGGAAGATAAACCGTTCTATTCCAACTATTTGACAACTTGCCAACTTTACAGGTATCCGAATTGTATGCCTTTTTCTTCTATTCTTGATGACAAATACAATTTACAAAATTATCTAATAGTATATTTATTTTCAACATCTACCATTCTCAAATCCTTATCTTTAATTTTAAGGATGATTCACAAGTATCTCATCAAATAGAACAGAAGAGACTTTAAGTCTGAATAAAATCAAAAAAAGAAATATCATGGCTAAAAAAGAAATCAATTTCGACAAGTTTATAGG
>NZ_JBATLB010000240.1:0-9935 GCF_049669965.1 Muriicola sp.
CCATTATATTCAATGAATATTATGAGACCTTTAAAATAAAACAGGTTGAGACCTGCTATAGAACGCCTGAATTAGAGGATAACATTGCCATAAAACAACTATGGAAGCATTTTGACCCGGTCGTTTATAAAAGACGCCGGACCTATAAAAAGGTACTCTAGATGAGCTGTAAAAGGGAATATTATTCCCCCATAGCTGCCGCCACCGCCGCGGAGAGCCTCTTGTAAGTACCGTTTTCCAATCTTTCCCTAATCGCCGAGAAGGCATCCAGGGTAATAGAAATATCTTCCAGGGTGTGTGTAGCCGTTGGGATCATTCGCAGAAGGATCAACCCTTTTGGTATCACAGGGTAAACTACGATAGAACAAAAAATGCCGTAGTTTTCTCTCAGATCCTTTACGAGGGCCATTGCCTCTGGAATACTACCATTAAGATACACAGGGGTCACACAACTGGAGGTGGTGCCAATATCAAATCCTCTCTCTTTAAGACCAGATTGCAGAGCGTTTACATTCTCCCAGAGTTTTTCCTTTAACTCGGGCATTGTCCGCAACATGTCCAAACGTTTTAAAGCCCCTTTTACATAGATCATGGGTAATGACTTAGCAAACATCTGAGATCTCAGATTGTATTTTAGGTAGTCTATGATCTCCTTATCTGCAGCTAAAAAAGCACCGATCCCGGCTAAAGACTTTGCGAAGGTGGCAAAATAAACGTCTATTTCATCCTGCACTCCTTGTTCTTCGCCTGCCCCTGCTCCTGTTTTTCCCAGGGTCCCAAAACCATGCGCATCATCTACCAGAAATCTGAAGTTAAATTTCTTTTTAAGGGCTGCTATCTCTTTTAATTTTCCTTGTTCCCCTCTCATCCCAAACACTCCTTCTGAGATGACCAGAATGCCTCCTCCTGTTTGCTCAGCCATTTTGGTAGCACGCTCAAGGTTCTTTTCAAGGCTTTCTATATCATTGTGTTTAAAGGTGAAACGTTTACCCATATGTAACCTAACCCCGTCAATAATACATGCGTGAGCATCCACATCGTACACAATAATATCGTCTTTTGATACCAAAGCATCAATAGCCGACATAATCCCCTGATATCCGAAATTTAGTAGGTAGGACGACTCTTTATTGACAAAAGAAGCCAATTCTTTCTCCAATTGCTCGTGAAACACGGTATGCCCACTCATCATTCTGGCACCCATTGGATAGGCCGCTCCATATTCCAGGGCCGCCTCACCGTCTACTTTTTTAATCTCTGGCAAGTTCGCTAAACCCAGATAATCGTTGATACTCCAGGTAATAACCTCTTTGCCCTGAAATTTCATTCTATTAGAAATAGGGCCTTCTAACTTTGGAAAAACAAAGTAACCTTCAGCCTGTGAAGCCCATCTTCCCAAGGGGCCTTTATTTTCAATAATCCTGTCGAATAAATCTCTCATTTAACCGTGTTTGGTTTGTGCAAAAATATGGATTTTTGACCACGAATCATAAAATAATTTAGAGGCATAAAAAAAAGGCAGTGAATTTTAAATCACTGCCTTCCAAATATCATTTGAAGTCTCCTTATTTTATGATCTCCATTTTTTTATCCTGTGCCACCTTTACTTCTTCCATAAAGCCCTGGGCCTCCATCCATTTATCACTATAGACCTTGCTCATATAACGAGAGCCGTGATCAGGAAAAATAACCACCACATTGCTGTTGGCATCAAACTCTCCCTGTGCATCCAGTTGTTTCACAGCCTGAATAGCAGCACCGGAGGTATATCCGGCAAAAATACCTTCAGTACGAGCAATGGCCCGTGCTGTATGGGCACTGTCCTTGTCGGTTACTTTTATAAATTCATCAATGATCTTAAAATCGGTTGCATCGGGAATAAGATTCTTGCCCAATCCTTCAATGCGGTACGGGTAGATCTCATTCGCGTCAATTTTACCTGTTTCGTGATACTTTTTCAGTACCGATCCGTAGGCATCCACCCCAATAACCCGGATATTCGGGTTTTGTTCCTTTAAATACCTGGCCGTACCAGATATGGTGCCACCAGTACCACTACAGGCGATCAAATGAGTGATCTGACCGTTTGTTTGATCCCAAATTTCTGGACCGGTAGTCTTGTAATGCGCTTCAATGTTCAATTCATTGAAGTATTGATTGATATAAATAGAATTCTCTGTTTCCTCATGAAGACGCTTAGCCACTTCATAATAGGACCGTGGATCATCTGCACTCACATGTGCAGGACAAACATATACCTGGGCGCCCATTGAACGAAGCATGTCTATCTTATCTGGTGAGGATTTAGAACTGACAGCCAGGATACAATCGTATCCTTTTATAATACTCACCATGGCAATACTAAAACCGGTATTCCCCGAAGTAGTCTCAATAATGGTGCTGCCTTTCTTTAAGATCCCTTTGCGCTCTGCCTCTTCAATAATATAGGCAGCTATTCTGTCTTTTGAAGAATGCCCCGGATTAAAGGCCTCTAACTTGGCATAAAAATTCCCACTAAAATTTTTGGTGATGGTGTTTAACTTCACCAGTGGGGTACTACCAATAAGATCTAGGATAGAATTATGGGCTTTAATTGATTGTTCCATAAGGTTTGGTTCATGAAAGACCTAACTATAAACGGTTTTTCAGCGTCAAAATTACTACTTTTTTTTTATTATTGTTCTTTTCCTTCCAGATCTAGCAAAAAAGCGTATTCCTTGGCTGTCTCTCTCAGGGCCTCAAATCTGCCAGAAGCCCCACCATGACCAGCATCCATATTTGTGTCTAAAAATAATTGATTCTGATCCGTTTTTAATTCTCTGAGCTTGGCAACCCATTTGGCGGGCTCCCAATATTGTACCTGCGAATCGTGAAGTCCGGTTGAAACATAAAGGTTTGGATAAGCCTGTGCCTTTACGTTGTCATAAGGAGAATATGAAAGCATATAGTCGTAATAGATCTTGTCATCAGGATTTCCCCATTCATCGTATTCACCAGTTGTTAAGGGGATAGTATCATCTAACATAGTGGTTACCACATCTACAAAGGGCACAGCGGCAATTACTCCGTGATAAAGTTCCGGCGCCATGTTCACGATGGCCCCCATCAAAAGACCTCCTGCAGAACCACCTAAAGCATACAGATGTTCTGAACTGGTATACTGTTTTTCAATCAAAAACTTGGAGCAATCAACAAAGTCTGTAAACGTATTTTTTTTCTGTAAAAGTTTTCCATTTTCATACCAGGGTCTTCCCAAATACTCCCCACCCCTGACATGGGCAATGGCGTAAATAAACCCCCTATCTAAAAGACTGAGTCTGGCAGACGAAAAATTAGGATCTATAGTGGCGCCATAAGAACCGTACGCATATTGAAGCAATGGGCTGTTGCCATCTAATTTTGTGTCTTTGTGGTACACCAAAGAGATTGGGATCTTAACGCCGTCTCTGGCTGTTGCCCATACACGTTCGGAACGGTAATTCTCTTCCTTAAACTTTCCTCCAAGGACTTCCATTTGTTTTAAAACGGTTTTTTCCTTAGTACGCATGTTAAAATCAATAATTGAATACGGTGCAGTTATAGAGTTGTATAAATAACGCAAGGTCTCCGTATCATAGTCCAGATTTACATAGGGGAAGGCCACATAGGTCTCGCTATTAAAAGGCAGCTCGTAAGACGCCTTTCCATCCCATCGGGTAATCTTCATTTTATTTAAGCCGTTATCGCGCTCAGAGATCACCAAATATTCCTTAAAGATCTCAATATCTTCGAGTAAGACATCTTCCCTGTGAGCCAGAAATTCTTTCCAATTTTCTGATGACGTGGTATTTTCAGAGGTTTTCATCAATTTAAAATTGGTAGCTCCATCCTTGTTGGTCAGCACATAAAAATCGCTTCCGAAATGGTAGATGGAATATTCAAGACCTCTTGTCCTTGGTGAAAAAACAGTAAATACTCCCTCAGGATCATCCGCAGATAAAATTCTGTATTCTGAAGTAAGGGTGCTGTTAGATCCTATGATGATGTATTTCTTTGATTTGGATTTATACACATAAGTATTAAAGGTCTCATCGGTTTCATGATAAACGAGTACATCATCCTCTGTTGAAGTGCCTAGTACGTGCTTATAGATCTTATCGGACCTGAGCGTCACCGGATCTTTTTTAGTATAAAAGAAGGTTTTATTGTCATTGGCCCACACAGAGCCACCGGTCGTATTGTCTATTTTATCCTTGTATAATTCCCCTGTATCCAGGTTTTTAATCTGAAGTACATATTGACGCCTGGATATGGTATCCGTACCAAATGAGGCCATCGTATTGTCCGGGCTCACAGAAATCCCATTCAGACTATAATATTCGTGTCCTTCTGCCATAGAATTGACGTTGAACATAATCTCCTCTTCCCCCTCTAGTACTTCTTTTTTCCTGGAATATATAGGGTATTCCTTCCCTGTTTCATAACGCGTTATATACCAGTAACCATTGCGTTTATAAGGAACAGAAGAATCATCTTCCTTGATCCTAGACTTCATTTCCTGGAAAAGTTCTTCCTGAAATTCTTTGGTATGCGCCGTTTTAGTCTGATAGTATTCATTTTCTTGTTCCAGATAGGAAATAACTTCAGGATTTTCCCTGTCATTGAGCCAGTAATAGTCATCTACACGAACATCTCCATGCATTTCCAACTGCTTGGGTATCTTTTTAGCTTTAGGGGGGGTCACTGCGATCATTTCCTTATTTTGGTTTTGGCAAGAAACCGCAAAAATAATACTTAATAAGAGAAACAGGGTCTTTTTGGATTTATGCATCAATGAATGTTTTAGAATCGCGCCAAATTAGTAATTTTGTGGGACCAAGAAAAATAAAGTTATGATCGGAGATTTAATGGGCATGATGGGCAAGCTCAAGGAAACACAAGCGAAAGTTGAAGCCACCAAACAACGAATGAATTCTGTACTTGTTGACGAGAATTCTGCCGACGGGATGTTAGAAGTAACGTTGACCGCTAACAGAGAGTTGAAATCTATCCGCATAGACGACGAACTCCTGAATGATAAAGAGCAGTTGGAGGACTACCTGATCCTTATTTTGAACAAGGCCATCGCAAAAGCAACGGCCATACAGGAGGCAGAATTAGCTGCAGTGGCCAAAGAAGGGATGCCTAATATTCCCGGAATGGATTCATTTCTAAAATAAGGACTTTGGCCCCGGTGCTTGTATTTGACTGTTTTAAATTTGTATCTTTCAGAGGCTATGATCAATATAAAAAAAGAAAAAAATAACAGCTACCGCTTCTTTGTTACCTCAGAAGAAGGTAATTCCTTGTTACAAAGTGTTCCTTTTTCTTCAAAAAAAGAGTTAGATACCACGGTAAAAGAATTGTCACCCTTAATGAATAAACCATCTGTTTTTGAGCGAAAAACCAGTTATAGCGGTAAATTTCATTTTACCTTAAAGAATAAAAGTGGGAATGTCATAGGCACCAGCAATACTTATACATCCGAGGCTGGGATGGAAAATGGGATTACGAATGTACGCAATAGGATCTCTAACCTCACCCGATCAAATCCCCTCTAAAGAAGCGATTATTTTTAATGTATGGGCGTGCATTTCTGCCGTATAGTCCATATGTGTTACCATTCGTAACTTCCCCTGCCCCATGCCAATGATCAGAATATTATTCTTAGATAAGGCATCCAGGAATTTGGCCGTAGGACATTGCTCCTCATTAATTTCAAAAATGATGATATTGGTCTCAATAGGCTCAACCTTTTTTACAAAGGATAGTTTTTCCAATTGTTTTCCCAACTCGGAAGCTTTGAGATGATCCTCCGCCATACGTTCTAGATGATGGTCTAGTGCATAAATGCCAGCGGCAGCCAAAAAACCGGCTTGCCTCATGCCTCCCCCTAATACTTTTCTGATTCGCAACGCTTTATCCAGGTATTCCTTTTTTCCAACTAAAACAGAGCCCACAGGACAACCTAGCCCTTTGCTTAAACATATACTTATAGTATCGAATAAGGAGCCATACGCCTTAGGATCCTCTCCTTTGGCTACCAAGGCATTCCATAGTCGCGCTCCATCCAAATGATATCCCAACCCATGGGTATCACATACTTTTCGGATAGCGATTAATTCCTGAAAATCCCAACACGCACCACCTCCTTTATTCGTTGTATTTTCTATGCATACCAGGGAGGTTAGCGGACTATGGTAAAAATCGGGCGGATTGATGGCAGCCTCTACCTGGGTGGCCTTCATCATACCCCTGTCACCATCCACCAATTTACAGGACACCCCACTATTAAAACTTACCCCTCCCCCTTCATAATTGTACACATGTGCGTACTTGTCGCAAATAAGCTGATCTCCGGGATTTGTATGCAGTTTTATGGCCGTCTGATTGGTCATGGTGCCACTTGGAAAAAACAAGGCGGCTTCCATTCCGAAAAGATGTGCGACTTTTTCTTCCAGGGCGTTCACGGATGGGTCCGACTTAAATACATCATCCCCCACCCGGGCGTTCATCATGGCCTTTAGCATCCCGGGAGATGGTTTGGTTACAGTGTCGCTGATAAGGTTTATTTCCATAGTAAAGGCTTACTTAATTTGCACAATCCATTCCAATGGGGGAGCCATCTGGTATCTTGGGAGCAGCAATTACTTCAAACTCTTCCGGATCTTCCATAAAAACACTGATCCTTCTGGCCATTTCTTTTAGATCGGCATCGGAAGAACTCATATACGTTGTTTTTAGATCCCTAAGGAAGTCATTGGCAATTGCATTAACCTGTGGATGAACCTCTTTATGGGCTGCCAGGTTCATGATATGAAACAAGACCCGATAATTGATGGTTTTCTGAACTTGCATACGGTAAGCATCCTTATGCGTCTTCATAAGCACTTCGGCTTCCAGGCCTTCCATAACATCTTTTAATCCTATTTGATCCGGAACCAGGCTTTTTTGCTGGATAAGCCTGGAGGCTCTCTCGGGGTGCAACAGAAAGCCAAGGGTCATATCGGCAGCGGTTTCTGGAGCAGAAAGGGCATCAAAAGACACTCCTGTCTTTCCATTAAATGATTCGCGGGTTCGGTTAAAGCCTATAGCTCTTGGAGGAAATAAGCTAAGCTTGGCTGAAGGAATAGCAATTACTTCTGCATCCAAGGTTTTAAAGAGGCTTTTTAGTGATTTTTTCTGTTCTTTAGCTTCCAATGGTGCCACCACCAGCTGGCCATCTCCTTTTACGGCGTAGTTATAATTTAGTCCGCCAATGCTTTTAGCCACGGCTTCTGTTTGATAGCGGTGGAAAAAATACAAGGGAACAAAAACATCTTCCAATTCTGAATTAGCCTCACCTTTTCTGATATTGTCCATTCCAAAGTTATCGATAGCCTTGGCCCTGAGACCAAGCATTCTGTCTAATTCCTCACTGGCACTGCTTCCATTATCCCATAAATGTCCAAGTATATGGGCACTACCCATGGGACGGGAATCCTGATCTGAGATATACCGCAGGCCCTGTTGCTGTGCATTCTCTAAAATACTATTGAGTCCTTCTTTTTCCGGCGTTCCCTGAGGAAAATCAGCATAAGAATAAGCCACCGTTGTCTTGTCCCAATCTCCTATACCCGTGGCATAGGCTTGAGAAAAATCGATCACACCATTCGTAAGTGCTATATACGGATGCGGATAGTCCATAACAGACGCCCTGTTATTGGTACTGGCCGCAAAATTATGGGCAAACCCCAGAGTGTGCCCTATTTCATGAGCCGATAGCTGTCTTATCCGTGCAAGTGCCATCTGCAGCATAGGATTGGTGTTATCATCACTTTGCGCAAATGGTTTATTCATTAGGGCTTGGGCAATTAGAAAGTCTTGTCGTATTCTCAAACTTCCCAAACTTACATGTCCTTTAATGATCTCGCCTGTTCGGGGATCGGTAATGCTGCTGCCATAGCTCCAACCCCTGGTAGAACGGTGCACCCACTGTATGACGTTATAGCGTACATCGAGCGGATCTGCATCATCCGGGAGCATTTTTAACTGAAAAGCATCCTTGTACCCAATGGCTTCAAATGCCTGGTTCCACCATCTTCCACCTTCCAGTAAGGCAGAACGCACAGGTTCTGGAGTACCATTGTCCAGATAGTATACAATAGGCGCCTTAGCTTCACTCACCGCTGCATTCGGGTCCTTTTTCTCCAATCTGTGACGTGTCACAAACCTTTTTAGAAGAGATTTCTCCACCGGTGTTGCATAGTCGTAATACGTAAAAGGATAGGAACCCGAACGTGGGTCGAATTCCCTCATTGTGTAACCATTGTCCGGCAGTTCAATAAATGAATGATGCTGTGAGACTGTTACAAGTTCAGCATTTGGAGCTACCGAACGTATATTGCCACCCTTGGGTTCCCCTTTAAAGGTTAGCATCAGATCAAATTCAATATTTTTTGGAAAAGCCTTTGTGCGCGACAGATCGAAGGCACTTTTGGACTTATCAAGGCTATAGGATCCCTGATTGGTACGTTTTAATCGTTCGGAAACACCATGTGCGTCCTGCATCAAAAAATCAGTGATCTCAATAATAAATGTGCCATTTTTCTCTTCCACTATGGGAAAGCCAAAAAGAATAGATTTCGCAAAGGCCTGCTCCACAGATTTCTTCTCAAGGGCATTCTCTGTAAGGGCTCTGTATTTGAGATTAGGCTGTATTAAAAGTAGCTTGTTACCTGCTTTTTTAAAATACACAACTTGTTCATTTCCAAGTTGTCCTCTGTCTAAACCTATATCGTTACTTCCAATACCACTACTCAAGGAATACACATATAAAAACTCCTTTTCCAGCTCCTTTACCTCCAAATAGGCCTTATCGCTTTCTGCATCGTAATAAAAGGAGAACAGGCCCTCATATTTTGTATAATCTTTACTCTTTTCAGCGAACTGCCCAAAGCCCGTATGGCAGAAAAAAAATCCAATAACAAGTAGCGTATATTTCATATCTATAGATTAGCTGCTAAATTTATATAAATTACTAAGAACGATCACTGCCTCAACAGAAATTCCTTTGGCGATTTCCTCGAATAATCATGATTCCTCTTGTCAAATTGTCAATTTCAACCCGGAATAATTGTTAATTTCCTTTCTCAATTTTATTTAAAATCCGTTATATTGAACCAAAGAATTTTATATGCCCAAAGCAGCTAGCACCATATTTTCTTCATACCAGCGAGATCCATCACTTTTTGATGAGATATATGATAAAACCGGACAGGTAAAAGAGATTTATAACAAGCTTTTTCAGTTGTATGGCGGGCATTCCATACCAGATTATATGAGCCTGAATGAAAAGGCGAGATCGTCCTTTTTTAATCAAGGCATCACTTTTCAGGTATACGATGATAAACAGATGCAGGAAAAGATTTTTCCTTTCGATCTCTTTCCTCGAATAATTGATGCTAAAGAATGGGAGGTCATTGAAAAAGGGGCAATTCAACGCAGCAGGGCCTTAAACCTGTTTTTGTGGGATATTTACCACGATAAAAAAATATTAAAACAAGGCATTGTTCCACTAGAGCTGGTAAGTTCTTCTGAAAACTATCTACATCAGATGATGGGCGTGGATCCCCCAGGTGGCATTTACAATCACATATCCGGAACTGATGTCATAAAACACAAAGATGGCAAGTACTATGTGCTGGAAGATAATATTCGTTGTCCTTCTGGGGTTAGCTACGTAATTTGTAATCGTACGGCGCTTAAACGAGCCCTTTTTGGGGTATTCAATCACTACGAAACACACACAGTTACCAACTATGCAGAAAACCTGTTAGATCTGCTTGAATCTGTCAAACCTAAGGGCGTAGATATTCCCAATACGGTGGTAATCACCCCGGGAATGTACAATTCGGCTTTTTACGAACATTCGTACC
>NZ_JBATLB010000241.1:0-8448 GCF_049669965.1 Muriicola sp.
ACCATGCCCTCTTTAAGACCACCTTGTTCAAGGATCATAGGGTTTAGCTTAATGATCTCCTCCGATGTAATACCGTATTCTCCACTTAGGGTATACATTGTTTTTTTAGATGGGACCGTATATGACTCAAAGAGCGTAACTTCTTGTCCCTCCACTGTGCTCCCCGGTTTTCTTGGCAAATTCAATTCCTGTCCAATGGCGAGGTCATTGGTGGTCCTTGGCAAGGATGGATTTAATGCTAAAAGGCTGTCTACAGTAATTCCATATTTATGGGCGATGCTCCATCTGGTTTCTTTAGGCAAAACCACATAGGTCTCAAAATCTTCCGGATTAATACTATCTTTTATTTCTTCTATTTCAGGGAATTCGGGGATCTCTAACCGCATCCCTTTTTTTAATGCACTACCGTATAATTCCTTATTATATCGCTTAATATCGTCCACGCTTATCTCATACCTACGGGAAATACCATAGATGGTCTCCTTTTTACGCACACGATGAGTTCTGAATCGCACTGGAGTGCGCTCTTCTTGCTCCTGATCGACCTGTTTTACTACCTTACTTTCTTTTGGAGTCTCAGGAAGAGGTTTGGTATCAGAGGCATTTGCCTGCATTGGGATCACCAGGATCGTATTTGGTTTTAATACATCCCCTTGTTTAATCTCTTTGTTGTATTTCAGAATATTGAACGGGGTAACCCGGTACAGCTTCGAGATGCTATATAATGTTTCTCCTTGTTTCACCGCGTGGGTCTTGAATTGTTGTGCCTGCACCTGGAAGGCAAACAACAAAAACAAAACAAGGCAGTTTAGTACTTTCATCATGGTATATACGTTTATTCCCACTCTATGGTTGCCGGAGGTTTAGAACTAATATCGTAAACCACCCTATTTACACCTGGGACCTTATTGATAATTTCATTAGACATTTTTTGCAGGAACTCATAAGGTAAATTTACCCAATCTGCGGTCATTCCATCGGTACTTTCCACAGCACGGAGGGCTACACATTTCTCATAGGTCCTTTCATCTCCCATAACCCCTACACTGTGAACCGGCAATAACATGGCACCGGCCTGCCATACTTTGTCATAAAGTCCCCATTCTCGTAATCCGTTGATAAAGATAGCATCTACTTCCTGTAAAATAGCCACTTTCTCTCTGGTTATATCCCCGAGAATTCGAATGGCTAGGCCAGGTCCGGGAAAAGGATGGCGCCCCAATCTTTCATCGGCTATCTCCAGGGTAGCCCCCACTCTCCTAACTTCATCCTTAAAGAGCATTTTTAAAGGCTCCACTATATTTAATTTCATATAATCTGGTAAGCCTCCAACATTGTGATGACTTTTTATGGTTGCAGACGGTCCTCCGGAAGCCGAAACAGATTCTATTCTGTCCGGGTAAATGGTTCCTTGCGCCAACCATTTGGCATCCTCCACCAAATGCGCCTCATCATCAAAAACATCAATAAAAATTCCCCCGATGATCTTTCGCTTCTTTTCGGGATCATCTTCTCCGGCCAAAGCATCCAAAAAGCGTGCCGAAGCATCAACTCCCTTGACATTTAGGCCCATATGTTGGTACTGATCCAGCACTTCTTCAAACTCATTTTTTCTAAGGAGGCCATTGTTGACAAAAATACAATGAAGATGTTTCCCTATGGCCTTGTGCAACAATACGGCCGCCACCGTAGAATCTACCCCACCGGAAAGTCCTAAAATTACCTTGTCGTCCCCTATTTCCTTTTTAAGTTCTGCAACGGTAGTCTCCACAAAGGCATCCGGGGTCCAGGTCTGTTCTAATCCCGCGATATGTACAAGGAAATTCTCCAGTATTTTTTTCCCGTCTTTAGTGTGATACACCTCCGGGTGGAATTGTATGGCATAGGTCTTTTCATCCCGGAGTTTATATGCCGCATTTTGTACGTCATGAGTACTGGCCAGTAGTTCTGCATTTGGGGGTAATTCCTTAATGGTATCGGAATGACTCATCCATACCTGGGAACCTGGTTTAATCGATTTAAAAAACGGATCATTTTCCTGGATGGACGACAATCTGGCCCGTCCGTACTCTCTGGTATTAGAGGGGGCCACCATACCTCCGTGAAAATGGGCCAGATATTGCGCCCCATAGCAGACTCCCAGTAAAGGAATCTTTCCTTTAATCTTACTTAGATCCGGATGGGGAGCTTCCTCCGATCTTACAGAGTAAGGGGAGCCAGATAAGATCACAGCTTTATATTCAGAAAGGTCTTCAGGTAAATGGTTATATGGTTTGATCTCACAAAAAATATTCAGTTCCCGAACTCTTCTTGCTATAAGCTGGGTGTATTGAGATCCAAAATCTAAAATCAGGACGTTGTTTTGCATGGGCAAAAATAGCAATTTGAGCTATTTTGTAAAGGATCTTTGGGTATATTTATCATAGGTTTATTAACGTACTTTGCAATGAAACACATCTCGGCGATAATTTTCGGAATTTCAATAGTACTCGCTGCTTATTTTTTGGGAGCTGCTTATAAGGATAGGGCAAATCCGCCGCAGGTAATTTCGGTAACCGGGTTGGGCACTGAAAACTTTATTTCTGACCTCATAGTATGGGAAGGATATTTCACGGCATTTAACACCGATTTAAAGACCGCTTTTGAACAAGTGAATCGGGACAAAGAGATAGTGCGAACCTATTTGGTCTCTAAAGGCATCCCTTCAGATAATATAATTTTTAATTCTGTGCAGACCCTGGAACAAAGGGATAATAAATATGATAACGGAAATTACGTAGGAAGTATTTTTCGTGGATATTCCCTGACCCAATCCGTAAATATTGAATCCAAAGATGTTTTACTTATAGAACAGGTATCCAGGGAGATCACCGAATTATTGAATAAAGGTGTACAATTTACCTCTTCCCCACCCAGGTATTACTACACACAGCTTGCCGATCTTAAGGTTAAGATGATTGCACAAGCTACTGAAGATGCAAGGTTAAGGGCAGAAAATATTGCTGAAAATGCCGGGGGTTCTCTTGGAGATCTTATTTCGGCACAAATGGGTGTGTTTCAGATCACAGGACAGAATTCAGACGAAGCATTTAGTTGGGGCGGGGTATACAATACCTCATCGAAGAATAAAACAGCTTCCATAACAATGCGCCTGGATTATAAGGTATATTAAATCAATGTCTGTAATCTAGCGGTCCACGTTTACATAAAAAAAAGCCCTGACCCCTACGGTCAAGGCTTTTCAAATCAAAAACCAACCTAAACACATGAATTTTTATGACACTACAAAAATTTCTTTTTCACAGCAATTTATTATAGAACAACTAACTTTAAAAATACCCTACCTCATCTTTAATTTTTTTATCTTTATTTATTTTTAAACCCCCTAGACATGACTCAGGATTATTTTAAAGAACTTTCTCAGGAATTAAAGAAAGGTGTATCACAAAAAGGACATCCATTTCGTTATTTTACGCTTGCCACAGTGGGTTTAGACCAGGTAGCACGGTTGCGGACCATAGTACTCCGCAAGGTTTCTGAAGAGCTTCAATTAACATTTTTTACGGATAGTCGCTCAAAGAAAATGATCCATCTGCAGGAAAATAAAAAAGTGGGGCTCCTCTTTTATCATCCAAAAAATTTAATGCAGATCAGAATCGAAGGATTGGCGAAAGTGATAAAAAATGAGGAAATTAAAGAGAAATACTGGAGCAGCGTAAAGGGAAGCTCCAGAAAGGACTACACAACAGCGACTGCTCCGGGAACTGCCGTAACACATCCAGATCAAATAGATTATCTGGATGATGAGGATCATTTTTGCATAGTAGAAATCACACCTTTTAAAATTGAATACCTTAAACTAAAGAGACCACATCATATCCGGGTTCGCTACTCCTGGGAAGAAGACTACTGGGAAAGTGAATTTTTAGTGCCTTAATACACTTTGCAGCTTACTCTTTTAAGGTATCCAAGATTAGTTCTATGTCATCCTGGCTGGTATCCGGATTGATAAAACAAAAACGTATTACTGTTTCAAAACCCTCATTGGTTCTCCATTTGGTTGGTGTGACCAACGCAATACCCTTCTCGTGATTGCTAAAGGTCCAGTTTGTATACATCTGAGGTGTCCATCCTTTGCGTCTAAAGAGAACACAAGACAGACTTGGAGGTCTCACCAGTTCCAATTCCGGTCGTTTTTCAATGAGTTCTGCCGACAAATTAGCCAGGGAAATACCTTTTTCAACCGCCCATTTATATTTATCTATTCCGTGGGTAGCTAAAGAAAACCACAATGGAAGCCCGCGTAATCTTCTTGTTAATTGAATCTGATAGTCTGCGGGGTTAAAACCATGGGCACCTTCATCACTAAAGATTTCGAGATACGACCCCTCCTGAGAATGGGCTTCTTTCGCTAGTTGGGGGTTCTTGTATAAAATGGCCCCGCAATCATATGGTGAAAAAAGCCACTTATGTGGATCTATGGTAATACTATCTGCTTTTTCAATACCAATAAACTGATGACGCACAGAGTCGGCTACCAAAGCACCTCCCCCATAGGCTGCATCTACATGGTACCATAATCCTTCATCTTTACAAACTCGCCCAATACCTTCCAAATCATCGATGATCCCGGCATTGGTTGTCCCTCCTGTGGCTACTACTGCAAATAATCGAGACCGTTGAGAAGGATCTAGCTCATTAATCCTCAATTTCAGATCCTCTCCTGTCATCTCTACCTCAGAGTCTACGAACACCAAATCAGCATCGATCACTTGTGCCATTGCTTTAACAGAGGAATGTGCATTTATAGACGTAATAACCAGTCCTTTTTTATGGATGTTGGAGGGGTTTTTTCTCCAATTCTCTCTGGCAGTTACCATAGCAGACAGATTAGCAGCGGTACCCCCACTTGTAAATACCCCAAAGGCACCTTCCGGCATTCCGGTGAGCGACACCAACCATTTCATTGCCTGATTTTCACAAAAGATCCCTCCTGCTCCCTCCATCCAATAGGCTCCGTGTATACTGGAGGCAGAAGTAACCAAATCGAACATTACAGCCGCCCTGGTTGGGGCAGCAGGAACAAAAGCAAGATGTCTGGGGTGATCTATTGGTACTGTCGCCGGTAGCAATACATCCCTGAATAGTTTAAAAGCGCGTTCTCCACCAATACCTTCTGAAGTAATAGTTTCACCCACCAGCTGATACAATTCTTCTTCCTTCCTGGGTTTTCCTAATTTGGGGGTGGTATTGGTAATACGACTAATGGCGTATTTCATGACATCTAATGTCATTTCAACGACTTCTATGTCAATATTATGCATGAAAAAGGATTCTTATACAAAAGTACAAGACACCGTGTTAATAGCGTAGTAAAACTAGGAATATATCACTATGGTGAATTGATCTCCCAGTGGATGCAAGGAATTCATTAAGGAAGGGATCAATCCTTCTCCCAATTCTAAGTACAACTCAGAAAAGTTGCGATTTCGTTCCTGAAGTGATTGGTTAGGAAACAACTCATTTTGTATGTTAGTCATGCGCCTCACATGATCCTTCAGTTTCCTCTTTTGTGCTTTTAAAAGGCGTTTTTCAAGGACATCAAGGCCCTTGAGTTGTTTAACTTCCTGTGCCTTTACTGCACCCAAAAAGGATTTATCTGTTTGCTCTGCCAGCTCATAAAGCCCATTAAATTGCTCTTTCAAATGTGTCCGCTGAGGGCTAAGATCTATATCTATATTAGATATTTCCCTGATCTTTTTATTGATGAGTCTGTTTTGTTCTAAAAATAGATCTTTTACGGTCACATTCAATTTGTGCATCTTTTGCAACTGCTTCTCAGAGATGACCAAGGCAGAATTTCTCAGTAAAAGCATTGGAAAAGGAACCTTCATAATCTCAAAAGAGGACCGAAGTTCTAACCAATAGGCCAGCTCTCCCCCTCCCCCTATATAACAGAGGTTAGGTAGAATTACTTCCTGATATAGAGGCCTGCTGATCACGTTGGGAGAGAAGCGCTCCGGAAAGCGCTCTATTTCTTCTAAAATAGCTTCTTTTGTAAACTGCAGTTCGGTATTATTTACAAAAAATTTACCCTCTTTTTGGATAAGGCGTTCCCGAATTCCGTCCTTGAGATAAAAATAATTGATTTCTCTTGGGTTTACCTGAATGTTATAGGCAGAAGAGGCCGCCTGCAGCTCCGATATGGTCTTGGTAACTTCTTCAAAGGCCGTTTGATGTAAGACATCTTCTTTAATATGAGGAATCAGGCATTGTTTTAAAGCTTTGTCATCCCCATCGATAATAACCAGTCCCTCGGCCCCAAAAAGTTCGTTCGCGAGATACCTTGTGGCAGCCGTTAATGTCTTGTGTTTTAAATACGCATTGCTAAAAAGTTCTTTCAGCTTTGCGGCATGCACCCCCGGGCCCAGTTCCTGTGAAAATAATTCATAAACTGCCTCTAAACCCTCTGTAGACAAACTACCTACAGCGCCGGAGGCCTCCCGGTTCCATTGTATTTTCTTCCCCTTAAAATTAAAATAATTGATCTCCTCAAAGTCGTGATCTTCCGTTGCCATCCAATATACAGGCACAAAATGTTGTCCGGGATTTTCTTTTTTTAAGGCTATGGTCAGGTTGATGGTGCTAATGATCTTGTAAAGAAAATACAAGGGCCCCGTAAAGAGATTTAACTGATGCCCTGTAACCACCGTAAACGTATTAGCCTCTTTAAGTAAGGAAATGTGCTTTTGAGTTTTAGGAGAGATGGTTACCCCCTCATATTGCCTCTGTAACGACGCAACTAGTACTTCTCTGGTGTTGGCAGGAAAACTTTCTTTCTTTTCTTTTATTTGGGCGCTAAAGGACCCTAGAGAAGGAAAGTGATGGTAGAATGCTTTTAATGAAGGGGCTTCTGCCAGGTAATCGCAGATGATCTCTGAAAAATACCCTGTATCCTTAAAAGGAATTCCTTCTACTCGCATACTGCTCTTTTATTGGCTTTCAAAGATACATTTCTGTGCCTTTTCATTTCCCAAAAATACGTTAAGTTGTGCCAATAACAAACGAGCAAAGGGAGCGTGTATAAATTACCGTATTCCTTGTAGGACAGATCAGCTGGCCATTATTGCCGTTGAGCGGTACGGCAATCCCCTATCTAATATGAATTTTAATCCTTAGCTTTGAGACTTTCATTTTACACTCCTTATATATGAAACAGATCTCAGTCTTGTTTGCCTTAATCCTTCCGGTAGTGCTTATGTCCCAGTCCTTAAAATCTCCCTCAGAATTTCTGGGATATGAGCTGGGAACACAATTCACCCGTCATCATGAGGTAGTAGAGTACTACCAATACCTGGCCAATACCGTCCCGGAAAGAGTTCAATTACAAGAATATGGCAAAACCAATGAGCGCAGACCTTTACTATTGGCCTATGTCTCCTCTGCTGAGAATATGGAGAATCTGGAAACCATACGTACGGAACATTTAAAAAATACTGAAGGGACAGGCAACGCTTCAAAAGCCATTGTCTGGCTTAGTTATAATGTGCATGGAAATGAGAGTGTAAGTACAGAGGCCTCCATGCAAACCATCTATGAATTACTAACCTCCAAACAAGCCTATTTGGAAAATACCGTGGTCATCATAGATCCCTGTATTAATCCGGATGGACGCGACAGGTATGTGAATTGGTATAATCAAAACAAGAATACCCCCAACCAGGTAAATCCGGATAGCAAAGAACACCATGAAGGGTGGTTAAGCGGGCGAGCCAATCACTATATGTTCGATCTAAACCGGGATTGGGCCTGGTTAACGCAAGTGGAAAGTCAGCAGCGCCTGTCCTGGTACAACCAGTGGCTTCCCCATATTCACGTAGATTTTCATGAACAAGGGGTGAATAATCCGTATTTCTTTGCTCCCTCTGCAGAACCTTTTCATGAGGTGATAACCCCTTTTCAGCGCTCTTTTCAGGAAACTTTGGGGAGAAATCACGCTAAGTACTTTGATGCCAATGGCTGGTTCTATTTTACCAAAGAGCGCTTTGATCTGTTCTATCCCAGTTATGGGGACACCTATCCCACCTACAACGGGGCTATTGGAATGACCTATGAACAAGGGGGAAGTGGCCGGGCCGGACTGGGAGTAATTACGGCTATAGGGGATACCTTAACACTGAAGGACAGAATAGACCATCACAAAACTACGGGATTGTCTACGGTGGAGGTTGCTTCTCAAAATACAGATAGGCTCAATCAGGAATTCCATAAATTCTATGAACCTAAGAATTTTAAATACAAAAGTTATGTGTTGAATGGGGACATGGATAAGAAAAAAGCACTTACCAACCTATTAGAAAAACATGGCATTGAATATGGTTATGGCAATAAAGGAGTTGCCAAAGGTTTTAATTACAATACCGGCACTAACGGAAGTATGCAAACCGA
>NZ_JBATLB010000242.1:0-14231 GCF_049669965.1 Muriicola sp.
TTTTTCGGTTTGGAACGACTTCATTACCTGGGATAATTTTTGGATCGGTATTATTAAAGTCTTACCTCTTGTGATCGTTTCCTACGGGGTTGGACTATTGGTTGAATTTATTTTTGCAGTGATCAAAGGTCATGAAGTAGAAGAAGGGTACTTGGTTACCGGGATGCTTGTGCCATTGATCGTTCCCATAGATACTCCTCTCTGGATGTTGGCCGTGGCCGTGGTATTCGGTGTAGTGATTGGAAAAGAGGTTTTTGGAGGTACAGGGATGAATATACTAAATCCCGCACTTACCATCAGGGCATTCTTGTTCTTTGCCTATCCTACATGGATGAGCGGGGATAAGGTCTGGGTACATGAAGCCGTTGAGAGAGCAGGAACAGCAGATGCTATTTCAGGAGAAACTATTCTGGGGTATCTGGCACAAAATGGAGGAAGTGAATTTTCCTATAGTGTTTCGGATATGTTTTTTGGTTTTATCCCCGGTTCAGTAGGGGAGACCTCTGCCTTCCTTATTTTACTTGGGGGACTATTCCTAATTTTCAGTAAGATTGCCAGCTGGCGAATTATGGTCAGCGCGGTAGCAGGTGCCCTCGCCATGGGGCTTATTTTCAACGGAGTGGTAGATGCAGGCTGGATCACAGAAACCAGCAAATTCTACGGTCTAATGAGTTTTACATTCTGGAAACATTTAATTGTAGGGGGACTGGCATTTGGAATTGTCTACATGGCGACCGATCCGGTTACAGGCTCACAGACCAACAGAGGGAAATGGATCTACGGCTTCCTTATTGGATTTATCTCGGTGATGATCCGTGTTTTTAATCCGGCCTATCCGGAAGGTGTGTTCCTTGCCATTTTGCTTATGAATGTTTTTGCCCCAACCATTGATCATTATGTGGTACGCGGAAATATAAGCAGACGAATGAAGCGATTTAAGGATGCGGTGATTATACCAAAAGATACAGATGCAAAAGCTGCAGCAGTTAAAGTTGAAACCATATAATTTATGAACAAAGAAAGCAATATCTATACAGTTCTTTTTGCCGGTTTGATGGTGGTCGTGGTAGGAAGTATTCTGGCCTATCTGGCTTCTGCTCTCAGTGCCAAAATTAAAGAGAACGAACGTTTCGAAAAGCAACAGAATATTTTATACGCCATGGGAGTGAACGAAAACTTGGATGAGGGAAGCGTAAATTTCATACCTACAGACAAAGTAGAACAAGAATTTTCGAGCTTTATTACTGAACAGCTGGTCATTGAAGGTGATAAGATCACCGAGGATGATCAGGCTTACCTGATAGACCTTAAAAAGCAATTGGATGTAATGAAGGATGGTAAAACACCTAAACTCCCTGTATTCATTGGGAAGAAAGATGGTGAAACCTATTATATAGTTCCTATGTATGGCAAAGGACTTTGGGATGCTATTTGGGGTTTTATGGCACTGGATGAGAATATGACAGTAAAAGGGGTATATTTTGATCATAAGGCAGAAACACCTGGGTTGGGAGCTAATATCAAGCAGCGCTACTTCATGGACGATTTTACAGGAGAATCCATCTTAAACGGAAGCAATTATACGGGTATAAAAGTTGCCAAAGGAAATAATGATCCGGTAAATAAGATCAAGGACGACAATGAGGTAGACGCCCTGGCCGGAGCAACTATAACAGGGAATGGAGTATCTGCAATGATCTCTAAGACCGTAAGTCTTTATAAAGGTTATTTTGAATCATTAAGAAATAAAGGATAAGATGGCATTACTTTCAAAAAAAGACACAAGTCTAATATTAGATCCTTTAGCCGATAACAATCCAATCACCATACAAGTGCTTGGTATCTGCTCTGCGCTGGCTATCACGGCAGAGTTAAAGGCTTCTATTGTAATGGCCCTATCGGTAGTGTTTGTACTTGGGTTAGGGAATGTGGTCATCTCCTTGATGCGTAACATTATACCTTCCAAGATCAGGATCATTGTGCAATTGGTGGTCGTAGCGGCCTTGGTGATCATTGTAGACCAGGTATTAAAAGCATTTGCCTATGAGCTGAGTAAGACCCTTGCCGTATTTGTTGGCCTTATTATTACCAATTGTATCATTATGGGCCGATTTGAGGCTTTTGCCCTTGGAAATGGCGTATGGCGCTCTTTTCTCGATGGAATAGGAAACGCGGCTGGATATGGAGTTATACTGATCATCGTAGGATTCTTTAGAGAGCTACTGGGTTCTGGTACCTTACTGGGATTCCCTGTATTGGGTAACCCTATTGAAAAAACAGGATTGTATTCCATAGGCTATGAGAATAACGGTTTTATGTTACTCTCTCCCATGGCGCTGATCGTTGTAGGTTTATTGATCTGGGTACAGCGTTCCAGAAATACAGCTTTAATTGAAGAAAATTAGAATAGCACTTATACACACAATATGTTAGAACATGTAGAATTATTTTTTAAGTCTATTTTCATAGATAACATGGTATTTGCCACCTTTCTGGGCATGTGTTCCTATTTGGCAGTATCTAAAAAGGTAGCTACCGCAGTAGGACTGGGAGCTGCTGTTATTTTTGTTTTGGCAGTTACAGTTCCACTAAACTGGTTGTTAGATCAATATCTCCTAAGAGATGGCGCTTTGGCATGGTTAGGACCTGAATATGCCGATTATAACCTGAGTTTCCTTTCCTTTATTCTATTTATCGCAACCATCGCCACTATGGTGCAATTGGTTGAGATTGTTGTGGAAAAGTTTTCGCCATCCTTGTATAATTCATTGGGTATTTTCCTACCATTGATCGCAGTAAACTGTGCCATACTAGGAGGTTCCCTGTTTATGCAAGCTAGAGAGATCCCATCACTTGGCCTTGCCTTTAATTACGGACTAAGTTCCGGAATTGGCTGGTTCCTTGCAATCTTGGCCATTGCTGCAATACGGGAGAAGATCCGGTACTCTAATGTGCCACCGCCCTTAAGAGGCCTGGGGATCACTTTTATCATAACCGGACTCATGGCCATTGGATTTATGAGTTTTGGGGGTATGTTAACAGGCGGGGATGAGGCGCCTGCTCCGGAACCAACTACGGCACAGAAAACAGAAGAGGAAAAAACAACATTGGAAAAAGAGAAGCAAGAGAATGCGGTCTCTTATAACACAATCGTAAAAGAATAAGCATGATTTTAGCTACAAGTACATTTGGTACCATTCTCATAACAGTTATAGCATTTATGGTGTTATTACTTCTTTTGGTAGCCCTGTTACTTTTTACTAAGGAGAAATTATCTCCCTCTGGTCCGGTGACCATCACTATTAATGGGGAGAAAAAGATAGAGGTAGCTTCCGGGAGTTCATTACTGTCTACTCTGGGAAACCAAAAGATCTTCCTGCCATCTGCCTGTGGAGGCGGAGGAACATGTATTCAATGCGAATGCCATGTACTAGCTGGAGGAGGGGAAGCCTTACCAACGGAAACCCCGCACTTTTCAAAAAAAGAATTAAACCATGGAGCTCGTCTGGCTTGCCAGGTAAAAGTGAAGCAGGATATGGATATCACGATTCCCGAAGAGGTTTTTGGGATCAAGAAGTGGGAAGGAACCGTGGTTCGAAATTACAACGTGGCCTCTTTTATTAAAGAGTTTGTGGTGCAGATCCCGGAGGATATGAATTACAAAGCAGGTGGGTACATTCAAATTGAGATTCCACCGTGTGAGATCAAGTTTTCTGATATAGATATTACAGCCCATCCCGAAGAACATGAGACGCCTGATAAGTTCCAGACAGAGTGGGATAAATTTAACCTATGGCCCCTGGTAATGAAAAATAATGAAGTTGTAGAACGTGCCTATTCCATGGCTTCCTATCCTGCAGAAGGAAGAGAGATCATGTTGAATGTGCGGATAGCTACCCCACCATGGGATCGATCAAAGAATGGTTGGATGGATGTGAATCCAGGAGTAGCTTCTTCCTATATTTTTGGACAGAAGAAGGGAGATAAGGTTACTATTTCCGGACCTTACGGTGAATTCTTTATCAACGAATCAGATGCTGAAATGCTGTATGTAGGGGGAGGAGCCGGTATGGCACCAATGAGATCTCATCTGTATCATCTATTCAAAACCTTGAAGACAAACAGAAAGGTAACCTATTGGTATGGCGGTCGGTCTAAAAGAGAATTATTTTATATAGACCACTTTAAAAGTTTGGAGAATGAATTCCCGAATTTTAAATTCTATATGGCCCTCTCAGAACCCATGGAAGAAGATAACTGGAAGGTAAAGAAAGATCTGGATGCACCGGGTGACGGATTTGTAGGATTTATCCACAATTGTGTGATCGATAATTATTTAAGTAAACACGAAAGTCCTGAGGATATTGAACTCTATTTCTGTGGTCCGCCCTTAATGAATAAGGCGGTTCAAAAAATGGGAGAAGATTTTGGAATTCCCGATGAGAGTATTCGATTCGATGATTTCGGAGGATAATTGTTAATTAAAGTACCCAATAAAACCGATATCCAACCATATCGGTTTTTTTGATCCAAAAAATCTATGAAAGCACTTACAGAACAGGAACTACACAATTTGGCCATGAATATAGTGGGGAAGGAGTTGGAAGCCGCGGGTTTTGAGTTTATGGGTGTAAATAGTAAGCTAAAACGAAATCCACAGTTTGTATGTCTCAAGGAAAAAGAACTTCATTTTATTGTGGTTCGCAGTTTCCCTTTTCCTGAAGATCCCAGGGAGTATGATACATCTCTTATGACCAAGATCAAGGATCACGCTTTAAAGCACGAGGCCAGGACCTACTTTGCGGGAGTCAGGCTTTCAAATGCCGAAGACCGGAAGCTTCCCGTATATCTAAATGAAGCATATCTTGTAGAATATGAAGGACTTGTTGAGATCTAAACAAATATTTTTATTTCTTCCCCTCTTGGGCCTGTTGATGGTCTTCTGTGAGCCGCAAGCACAGTGGGTTAAGAATACCAGCACAGGAGAAGCATTGGGCACTACCTTTAGTCTTATTTATTTAGCGGAGGATGCTTTAGACTACAGTCAAGGCATAGATTCTGTCTTTTATGTGGTGAATACTTCCATGTCTACCTATATCCCTGATTCCGATATTTCAAGAATTAACAGGGGAGATACTACGGTAATAGCAGATGTCATGTTCAGGGAAGTATTGGCAACTTCAAGAGAGGTTCATAAAGAGACCAATGGCTATTTCGATCCTACGGTGGGTATATTGGTCAATGCCTGGGGATTTGGCCCCGGGGCAGAAATTACCATGGATAGTGCTAAGGTAGAACAGCTAAGGGCATACGTAGGCCTGGATAAAATTAAATTATCGGATGATAACAAGATCGTAAAGGAAGCCCAAGAGATTCAAATCGATTTTAATGCCATTGCCAAAGGCTACGCCATTGACAGGCTGGCGGCATATATGGACCTAAAGGGAGTACAAAACTATCTTTTGGAAGTGGGAGGTGAGATCGTGGCAAAAGGCGAGAACAAGATCAAATCTCAGCAATGGGTGGTAGGGATAGATGATCCCCAGGCTACCCTTGGCAGACAATTGAAGATCAGTTTAAACCTTAAGGATGAGGCGCTGGCTTCTTCCGGTAACTATCGAAAATTCCGAATCGACTCTATTACAGGGCAGAAATTTGTACACACTATAGATCCAAAGACCGGATTTACCAGGAATTCTAATGTACTTTCGGCCAGTGTCATAGCCCCTAACTGTGCTCTGGCAGATGCGTATGCCACAGCTTTTATGGCCATGGACCTACAGGCCTCTATGACTCTATTAAATGGGAAAAAGAATTTAGAGGCTTATCTGATATATCTGGATGACGAGGGAAATGTTGCTGAGTTTATGACACCCGGATTTAGTGAAAAGGTGAGGCGCTGATCAGGCTTTGGTGACCAGCGGGATGATCTCTCTTTGGGCCAGCCGGTACTTGTCTACCTGATCTTTTGTGAGCTGCGAAGCGTAGTGAACAGTTTGCACGGTAAACCCTGCATTTTCGAGTGTATTAAAATAGTCCAGGCCATAGATACGTACATGATCATACTGTCCAAAAACTTTGGCTCGTTGTTTTTTATCCGTAATAGTATCATCCTCAAAAGTGGTTTCTCTGTCCAGGTCCTGTGGGATCTGAAAAATACCCCATCCCCCCGGTTTCATTACACGATACAATTCTGCGATAGCCTTAGTATCATCCGGGATATGCTCCAGGACATGATTGCACAAGATTACATCAAAGCTATTAGCCTCAAAGGGGAGGTTGCAGATATCGGCCTTTACATCTGCCAGGGGCGAATTAAGATCGGTAGTGGTATAGTCAAGGTTTTTAAGCTGCCGAAAACGTTTGTAAAATGCTTGTTCTGGCGCGAAGTGCAAAACTTTATAGGGCTTATTGAAAAATTCTGTCTCATTTTGCAGATACAGCCAAAGTAGCCTGTGCCTTTCTAAGGATAGGGTAGAGGGAGACAGCACATTTTCGCGGGGATGTTCATACCCGTAAGGAAGGAATTTCCTAAACTGTTTCCCGTCAATGGGATCCGTATACCTGTTTCCCTTAAGGCTAAGGGCTAAAATGGGTGCCGCTATATAGCTTAGTTTGATCAACAGCGGCCTTGGAAACAACTTTAAAATAAACTTAAATACCTGTTTCACCCCTTTGTTTTGTAATTAAAGCTGCACTTTTGAAGTTCTGAAGGCGTCTTCTTCGTCAGATTTTATCCCCAGTGCGTCATATATATATTGAAAAGTTGAAAGGAGTTCCGGCTTGCCGTTAATCAGGGCAATATCATGCTCAAAATGAGCACTGGGCTGGCCATCTGCTGTAAGGATGGTCCATCCGTCGCGTAATTGTTTTATTCTTCTGGTTCCCATATTCACCATAGGTTCTATGGCAACCACCATTCCTTCCACGAATTTTTTACCTCTTCCTCGTTTTCCATAATTAGGCATTTCAGGGGCTTCATGAAGCTTTTTCCCCAATCCATGACCTACCAGTTCACGTACGATCCCGTAGCCATGGGCTTCACAATACTGCTGTATGGCAAAACCAACGTCTCCCACTCGATTGCCAATTTTGAATTGTGCTATACCCACATAAAGAGATTCTTTGGTGATCTTTAATAATTTTTTGGTATCAGGGGCTACTTCCCCCACCTCAAAGGTATAGGCATGATCTCCGTAATATCCATTTTTAAGAGACCCACAATCAACAGAAAGTATGTCACCATCCCTCAATGGTTCATTATTTGGTATCCCATGGACCACCTGGGCATTTGGACTTAAATTTAGGGTGTTGGGAAAATCGTACATCCCCAAGAATCCGGGTTCTGCACCGTGATCCCTGATAAATGTTTCCGCAAGTTGATCCAAATACAAGCCGGTAACCCCTGGTTTGATCTCAGATGCCAGCATTCCCAATGTTTTAGACACAATAAGGGCGCTTTCGCGCATCAGTTCAATTTCCTCCTTTGTTTTAACTATAATCATAAGCTGACTGCTTTCACTAAATTCAAACCAGTGATTTTTGTGTCATCGCCGCCGGTTGTTTCAATCCCATCATATGTAAGATGGTTGGGGCAATATCGCCCAAAACACCATTTTTAACCTCCTCTATATCCTTATCTACTACAATTAGGGGAACGGGGTTGGTGGTGTGGGCTGTATTAGGACTCCCATCGGGGTTTACCATGGTATCACAATTCCCATGATCTGCAATGATAAGCGTACTATAGCCGTTCTCCAAACCGGCTGTTACAACAGCCTCGGCACAGCTGTCTACTGTTTCCACAGCTTTTATGGCAGCTGCCATTACTCCGGTATGTCCCACCATATCCGGATTTGCAAAATTTAGACAAACAAAATCAGCTTCCCCTTTCTTTAATTCCGGGATGATCGCATCTCTTATTTCGTAGGCACTCATTTCCGGCTTTAAATCGTAGGTAGCTACTTTTGGAGAGGGACACATAATACGGGATTCTCCCTCAAAAGGTATTTCCCTGCCACCATTGAAAAAGAAGGTAACATGAGGATATTTTTCTGTTTCAGCGATCCGTATTTGTTTTTTCCCTTGATTGGCCAGAATTTCCCCCAGCGTATCGTGCAGATTCTCTTTGTCATAGACCACTTTGATTCCTTTAAAGGAATCGTCATAGTTTGTCAAGGTAACATAGTAGAGATTAAGTTTCTTCATATGGAAATCTGGATGATCCTTTTGGGAGAGCACTTCAGTTAATTCCCTGCCTCTATCTGTTCTGAAATTAAAAAAGATCACTACATCATCCACTTTTAGGGTAGTTAGTGGAGATCCGTCCTCGTTAGTTACCACCAGAGGTTTGAGGAATTCGTCTGTTAGGCCATCGTCATAATCCTTTTGAATACTGGCCAGGATATTACTGGTTTTTTCTCCTTTACCATGCACCAGCAAATCATAGGCCATCTGAACTCTTTCCCATCGCTTATCACGGTCCATCGCATAATAGCGGCCTATCACACTGGCTAGTCTAGCCTTCTTGTTTTTACAAAAATGCATCAGGTCTTCCAAAAAGCCTTTTCCACTCTTTGGATCTACATCGCGTCCGTCCGTGAAGGCATGTACAAAAACATTTGGTAGTCCATGATCTTCTGCGGCAGCTATTAGCCCTTTTAAATGGGAGATATGGCTATGCACCCCTCCGTTGCTTACCAAACCGAGAAAATGTACATTTTTTCCATGTTCCTTTGCGTAAAGCAAGGCATCCTTGATCACTTTTTCATTCTTCAGGGTATCGTCCTTTATCGCTTTATTGATCTTGGCCAGATCCTGGTATACTATCCTCCCTGCCCCCAGGTTCATATGCCCAACTTCACTATTTCCCATTTGGCCTTCCGGAAGACCTACATTCATTCCGTCTGTAAGAAGATTGCTGTTGGGATATTTATTGTAAAGGGAGCTAATAAAAGGTGTTTTAGCCTGATCGATGGCGGACACCTTTGGATCAGGAGATTTTCCCCAGCCATCAAGGATCATTAAGATCACTTTTTTATGCATTTCCATAAATGAGATTCAATTTATCTATCAAAAATAGTATGATTTAGCGGGGATTACCACATTTCCACTTGCTTTTTCATCCCACAAGCCATTCTGGGAGGGGGTTATAAATAAAAACCCCGGCAAAACCGGGGAGTAAGGCGTCTTTTTAGTAGCCCAAGTGTTCTCGCAAAAGGGTCCTTAAAAATCGAAACCTGTAAATGCCCTGTACAGGAAAGCATAAACTGCCATCCCTAACATTAAGACACAAAACACGGAATAGACTTTTAATAAGAAAACCACAAATTCTGGTTTGCAGTCATCAAAGGCTTCCAGATACAAATTCTTAAATTGAGTTAGTGTTCCCATATAGTTTTAGTGTACTTAAAGCTATAAGGGTTAAATTGGTGGTACTATTAGATTTGGGAGAATTCCAAAGATAGAAAAAAAAGGAGAGCTACCTAATTTTGGACGAAATATTGTGTGTCTTACCCGCCCTGATATTTCTGAATGGCTTTTTTGATCTTTTCTATTCTGTTATCCGGATCTGGATGAGTACTTTGAAACTCAGGTACCCGGTTTGGTCCGCCGGCCTCTTTGAGGATCTCCATGACACGGATCATTTCATTAGGTGGATAGTGCGAACGTATCATGAATAATACACCCAGATCATCGCTTTCTAATTCATCTTGCCTCCCATTTTTTAAGAGCGTATTCTGACCTATATTTCCTACTATATTCCCCGCATCGGCCCCTACCTGAGCCCCCATGCTAATTGTTTTCCAGAAGTTGCCTTCTGCGATACGTTCTGCAGAATGCCTGCCTATGACGTGCCCAATTTCATGTCCGAGTACTCCGGCTAATTGCGCTTCATTCAATTTAGAAAAAAGGGCATAGGTAATAAAGATCTGACCCCCAGGCAAAGCAAAAGCATTGATGGTCCTATCATCTGCGAGTAAATGAAAATCGTATTGGTAGGGTGTTTCTCTGGCAATGCTGTTTTGGACAAGTTTGTTTCCAACGGCGTCTACAAAAGCCTGTAGGCGTTCATCGGGATACAGTCCGCCATATTGTTGTGCGATCTGGGGTGTGCTTTGTAGCCCGATTGCAATTTCCTGTTCAGAGGTCATATTGATATTCTGTACTCTGCCCGTATAAGGATTCGCTTCCTTATTACTACAACGTTGCACAAAGGCGAATGCAACGATCGCTAAGCCAATAAAAATTCGAATTTTCCAATTACCCCTTCTCATGGAACAAGTATTTCTGAATGATATGATTTCTTATCACCTATAAAAGTACTCGGTTTATGTCTAATATATTATCCCTTATATAGGTTTTAATAAATCCGGTGGTAAGAAATTCACTTCCAAGGAAGTCTTCTTCCACCAATAATTGAAGAATATTTTTATTGCGGAAGATCTCCAACATGGGCACAGAAAGCGGGGCATAACTGTAATGCCACGGCTCGTATTTAAATCCCCTGCGTTTTGGCTCCTTGGTATAAACCAAATAGAAACCATATTCCCTGGCATGTTCATCCATCCAAACTTTCAGATCTGCGAACGGCCCGCCCTCTTCAAATTTAGAGGCGACCAAGACATCACCTTCACTATTTTTACTGGCATCTGTGATATCGATATCTGTACCCCAATGATGCCTGCTGGTCCCCGGAATAGTCGAATATTCAATGATCTTGTCTATTGCCTCCAGCGGTTCCATGCCCTCTTCTTCGGTGAACTGTAAATACTTCCTTTCAAAAATGGCCAGCTGCCGATCAAAACTTCTATAACTTGAAACGATCTCAATATCTATTCCATCCTGATAAGCTGCTTTCTTCATTTCAACAAAGGCATCATGTGCTTCTTTCCGGAGGTTAATACCCTTACCATACAAAGCAATATCTGCTTTCCCCATCAATTCTGATATGTTGTAATCCTTGGTTTGAGCACAAATCCCAGTTGGTGCCAGCAGCACAAGGACAAGGGTTAATATACTATTTACTACGAATGATCTTAGAGGCATATGATTTATTACTTTTTAGTTTACACAAGCGGATTATAGCGCTTAGTATTAATGATCTCTAAATTAAAATAATTTCAAGAGTTATTGGCAGATAACTTCAACTAATATGCCAAGTATGACTCATTTAAAGAAATTATATTACCAAAGTAAGCAAGTATTCGAACAAGGGAAATCTTAGTTTGAGATGTACAAATATCCCTGATGTTTTTCCCGGAGGTCGTGCATTGTAAATATATAGAAATAGATCCCAGAGGCAAGACCGGAGCCTTTCCTTACAACCGCTTCTCGGTTAGAGCTTCCGTTAAAATCGTTTTGGTAATTGGCTTTCGAATAGACAAGCACCCCATACCTATCAAAGATCTCCAACTTATTATTCGGGGAGTTCTCTATCCCTTCAAGTTCCAGCATATCGTTGCTGCCATCCCCATTGGGTGTCATAAAGTAATTGTCCAGATCCATGGTGGAGTATGTTTCCAGTCTACTATCATTCCCGCCTATGGTAAATATTTCGTAGTCATTTGGCACTATAGTCTCTGACGTAACAGATCCGTAGCCCATTCCGCCTTCAACGGCCGAATTTCCGAGATTGACCCATTGATTTTCTACTTTACTCCAGCCCACAACATTAAGTTCATTTAAGTATTCTGCCAAAGCGCGCGTATTACTTAGTTCGTCCCATGTCAGGGTTATTTTAGAAGGAACATCACTTTCCAGACGCCAAAATTCCTTATCACTTACCGAGATAAAATCTGTTGCCTTTTTATTTGTATTGAAATCAATATTTAATGTTTTTGAGTTATTGGGATCTTCAAAGAAATAGGCGCATTTAGCCATAGCATTGATAGCCACAGATTCGATGGTCAGAGGGCGTAGTCTGTCTTCATTCCCAACCGGAAATACAAAAGATTCTTTGTTGGTCATGGCACCATACCCATTAATTTTAGATGCACTGCTTTCCCCAATGTAAAAGGAATAATCGAGAAAGTTAGAATACACGGCAGAGAAGGATTTTTCCGTGATGATGTCTCCGGTAATAAGGTTGACATTGTTTTGGACGTTGACGGAAGTTTCTAATAAAAGCCCTCCTCCAACGGATATTTCTGCATCAAATAGTACGGGCATATAGGCCCCTGATATGGTAAGAGCATTCTCATCACTGTAGAAGCCAACCAAACCGGATGTTTGATCAAAAGTACCGTCATTGACGAGGTTCAGGTGAAGTCCAACATTGGTATTGCCATGGATCTGTATGGTTCCATAGTTATGCAATGCGTCCTGGGCATTCCCAAAAAGAACACAGAGAAAAAGTACAAGAAGACTATAACTTTTTTTCACTGCCTTATTTTAATTTATTGATCATAAAACTCGATTCGTTGGACCCACTAAACCTTACTGTTCCGCTATTTGCTTCGCGGAAGGTTACTATGGTGATCACATCGTTGGCATTGAGTTGTAATATTTCGTTTACATGGATACTGGAATGATCATGGTTGCTTGCCCAACGAATATATCCGGAAGCACTTATGGCTCCTACAACTATTCCATTGACAGCCACCCTGGCATTTACATTGGTTCTGGCTTCAGCACTCCCACCTACGTTGATACCCTCCAGTGATAAATTTGCCCGGATATCATATCTTCCTGTGGCCTTCACGATCAGGGTATTGCCACTAACTTCATACAGAGCATTCCCATCGTCTTTGTAATCCTGGTTGCCAAATATCGGGGCCACGGTATTGTTATTGTTGAGATCGGTACTGGTGTCGGTATTTGTCCAGCGCCCACCATAGTTTATTTTGGACCTTTTTAAAACCCCATTGGCATCTGTTCTTAGTACATCATCTGATGCTGTGGCATTTCCAAGACTGCGTATTCTGGCGCTGCCGTTTACATCCAATTGTTCCGTGGGGGCGTTCGTATTTACCCCTACCTGCCCACCTGCCTCTAAAAATAATCGGTAGTCCGCTACGTTCGATTCTACAAAATTGAGACCGTTCGCCAGTAGGTTCCAGTGCCATTTAGGACTACCTGTGGCATCTTCAAATGCCAATACATCCACTCCATTAGCTTTGATGACCAAAGGGTGGCTGTTGAAGACAGTTGCTTGATTAATAAGTACCTGATTCCTGTCTTTGACCAGGCGCAGTTTTTCGGTATTATTTGATTTAAGAACAAGATCTTTAAGGTCTGTGGTTCCTACGAAGTCCGTGAGTTCAGAGATTCCGGTATTTCCCTGGGCGGTCCAGGAGTTGGTAGCTCCACCAACCATAACCCAGGAGGCCCCGTTGTATTGATATACAGCACTATTTGTGGTATTGTAAAGAATAGAGCCTGTTACTGGGCTAGCGATAGCATTCATCTCAGTGGTGGTAGCGTTCGTCAATCCCAAAAGAAGGCCGGGATCTATTTGAGCGAAGGTGCCCGAACAGAACAAGAAGGTAAGTAATGTAAAAAAAACTACTTTCATGACTAAATTATAGATCTAAGACAGTGAACATAAACTCAGAATTGTATCGGGCCCTGTCGGTTCCTCCGTTGTCATTGTCTCCAATTATTACCTCAAAGCTTGTTGAGGTTTGATTTTCATAGGCAATTCCCGGATCGTCATTCCCGGTGCCGCCCCGTCCTGGTTGGGATAATTGAATAATGTAGTTGGCATCAGAGACGAGTCCGCTTGGCAAATTCACTCTATAATGTCCGTTTCCTGACAGTTTTGTAACGGTTATACCCGTGGTTGCCCTGGTGATCGCACCAGAAGAAGCAATTTTACCAAAAGCTTTTATCGGACTCTCGTAATAGGCTCCCCCATTGGCTCCTACGGAAATACTGTTATCGGATTCTGCACCTACTACATTTGCCGTCTGCGCCGTTGCTTCCTCATTTGTATAGGTTATAATCCCCGTACCTGTATTCTGCGCGAGGTTGGTAGTAATATTTGTCGCAGGATCTCCTTGTGGACCCTGAGGTCCTGCGGGTCCTTGTGGTCCTGCTGGTCCAACTGCACCGTCAACACCATCAGCTCCTGCTGGTCCGACAGGTCCTTGTGGTCCAACAGCTCCGTCTATACCATCAGCTCCTGCAGGTCCAATAGGTCCCTGTGGTCCAACTGCACCATCAACACCATCAGCACCATCTGTTCCGTTAAGTCCGGCGGGTCCTTGTGGTCCCGGGTCTCCTTGTAT
>NZ_JBATLB010000243.1:0-6667 GCF_049669965.1 Muriicola sp.
AACCCTAATGTAGCATTAGCAAGCTTATATAAAACTTCGTAATTTCCACACTTTCGCTAAATGAACATAAAATACAGTGATCTTATAGATCAAACTTATTATTTTCCTCAGGAAGAGTTTACGCTCGATGAGGACCTCCTGCGTTTTCATGATATCCCTTTAATGTCTTTGGTAGAGCAATACGGGTCGCCTTTAAAATTCACCTACTTGCCCAAGATCTCCAAGAATATCCAACGGGCCAAAGAGTGGTTTGCCAAGGCCATAGAAAGGCATAATTATAAGGGGAAGTACATCTATTGTTATTGTACAAAAAGCTCGCACTTTGAATATGTGCTGCATGAGGCGCTTAAGAATGATATTCATATTGAAACGTCCTCGGCCTTTGATATCAACATTGTAAATCAGCTTAAGATAGAAGGAAAGATCAAGGATTCTACCTATGTGATCTGTAATGGATTTAAAAGAGATCTGTACATACAGAACATAGCGGATCTGATCAATAAAGGCCATCAGAATTGCATTCCAATTATAGACAATTTTGAGGAGATAGATCTGCTTAGCGAAGCCATTAATGATCCCTTTAAGATTGGGATACGAATTGCCTCAGAGGAAGAACCCAAGTTTGAGTTTTATACCTCCCGTTTGGGGATTGGGTATAGAAACATAGTTCCCTTTTACGAGAATCAGATCCGGGATAATGAAAAGGTAGAATTAAAAATGCTTCACTTCTTTATCAATACCGGCATCAGAGACAACGCCTATTATTGGAATGAACTGGTTAAATGTCTGAAGGTATACGTACGTCTGCGCAAACTTTGTCCTTCTTTGGACAGTTTAAACATTGGCGGCGGTTTTCCCACTAAAAATTCGCTGGCATTCGACTATGATTACGAGTACATGGTAGACGAGATCATTAACCAGATCAATATTTCCTGTAAGGAGGCCGATATTCCTGTACCTAATATTTTTACAGAATTTGGCAGTTTTACGGTTGGAGAGAGTGGGGGCGCTATTTATGAAGTGCTCTATCAAAAACAACAGAACGATCGTGAAAAATGGAATATGATCGACTCTTCTTTTATAACCACTTTACCTGATTCCTGGGCCATTAACAAGCGGTTTATTATGCTGCCCATCAACAGGTGGCACGATGAATATGAACGCGTTTTGTTGGGCGGGCTAACCTGCGACAGCGATGATTACTACAACAGTATTCAGGATATGAATGCCATCTACCTGCCGAAGTTTAAAAAGGAAAAACCCTTGTATATTGGCTTTTTTAATACAGGGGCCTACCAGGAATCTATTGGAGGTTTTGGGGGGCTGCAACACTGTCTTATCCCTACACCAAAGCATTTGCTGATAGACAGGGATAAGGATGGCAAATTGGTTACCAAATTATTTAGTGAACAACAGAAAGCATCAGAATTGCTTAAAATTTTAGGATATGAAGACAACTAGGAATTATGCCGGTATACCGGATGAATTCGCACAATTAGAGAAATCGAAAGTGGTTCTTATTCCCGTTCCCTATGACGGCACCAGTACCTGGGGAAAAGGAGCCGATAAGGGCCCCGAGGCGCTGTTGGAAGCCTCAGAAAACATGGAATTATACGACATAGAAACCGATACGGAAGTATATCAACAAGGAGTCTATGTTGCAGATGCCATTGCTGAACTATCTTCTCCCGAAGCCATGGTAAATAGTGTCCATAATAGAACTAAGGAGTATATCAAACGGAACAAATTTGTTACCCTGGTAGGAGGGGAACACTCGTTGTCTATTGGTTCTATAAGAGCCTTCAATGAGTGTTTTGACAATCTTACAGTATTACATATAGATGCGCATGCTGATCTGCGGGAATCATATGACGGCACTCCATACAACCATGCCTGTGCAGTATATGAAGCAAGCCAGAACACCAACTTGGTGCAGGTTGGGATTCGAAGTATGGACGCCATTGAAATGACCTTGATGGATACAGAAAAGACCTTTTTTGCCCATGAAATGGTAGACGATGAATACTGGATGGATAAGGTGGTTGATTTGTTGACAGAGAACGTCTTTATCACCTTCGATCTGGATGCCTTGGATCCTTCTATCTTACCCTCTACAGGCACGCCGGAACCAGGAGGACTTTTATGGTATGAAACCCTGGAGTTTCTAAAGCAGGTTTTTGAGGAAAAGAATGTGGTAGGCTTCGATCTGGTAGAGTTGTGTCCAAACGCTCAGGACAGATCCTCAAATTTTGTGGCAGCGAAGTTGTATTACAAAATGCTAAGTTATAAATTCATGAATGAAGCAGTGGAGGATGAGTATGACAATACCTATGACCTGAGCGGAAATGCCGGGACTCCATCCGCTTCTAAATTTGATGACGAAGATGAATAAGGGACCCATTTCAAAGTTTATTTCAAAGTACTATTTGCATTTTAATGCGGCTGCTTTGGTAGATGCCGCTAAGGGGTATGAACAGCAACTGGAGCATGGTGCAAAAATGTTGGTGTCCCTCGCCGGGGCTATGAGTACTGCGGAATTGGGTAAGATCTTTGCCGAGGTGATCCGCCAGGATAAAGTGCATATCATTTCGTGTACCGGGGCCAATCTGGAGGAAGACATCATGAACCTGGTAGCACATTCACATTACAAACGAGTACCAAATTATCGTGATCTTACCCCACAGGAAGAGTGGGACCTCTTGGAAAAAGGGCTGAACAGAGTAACAGATACTTGTATCCCTGAAGAAGAAGCTTTTAGGAGATTGCAAAAACATATTCATAAGATATGGAAGGATGCCGAAGCCTCGGGCAAACGTTATTTCCCTCACGAGTTTATGTACCAAATGTTGCTTTCTGGCGTTTTAGAAGAACATTATGAGATAGATCTTAAGGATTCATGGATGTATGCGGCGGCGGAAAAGAACCTGCCAATTATTTGCCCGGGATGGGAAGATAGTACCATGGGGAACATTTTTGCCTCCTATGTCCTTAAAGGAGAATTAAAGGCCTCTACAATGAAATCGGGGATAGAATACATGACCTTCCTGGCAGATTGGTATACCGCTAACTCTGAAAAAGGAATAGGATTCTTTCAGATAGGCGGAGGAATTGCAGGCGACTTTCCCATTTGTGTGGTGCCAATGCTCTATCAGGATATGGAAAGAACAGATACGCCCTTCTGGAGTTATTTTTGTCAAATAAGCGATAGTACCACCAGTTATGGGAGTTATTCTGGCGCCGTGCCTAATGAAAAGATCACCTGGGGAAAATTGGGAATTGAGACCCCAAAATTTATAATCGAGAGCGATGCTACTATTGTTGCGCCTCTAATTTTTGCTTATCTTTTAGACATGTAATTATGGATAATTTAAAAAGAGTCATAGTAGATTTTAAAAAACTGACCCCGGAGGTTTTAAAGCTTCTGGTGGAAAGATATCCTGATGGATATGATGACGCACATATCATCACCTTCAAGAATGCCAGTGGTGAACGTATTGAAGCGGTGGAAGTCACCACAGACGACACAAAATATCTGGTAAAGATCAGTGCCAAGCTGGAGGTCACCATGGCCAATTATGATGAGGATGACTATGAGGATTTTGACGACGATGATCCGGATGCCATCCCAGACGTAGAGATCAAGGATGAAGAAGAAGATGATGATAGCGAAGACTAGACAATCTAAGTGATATCATATGAAACACAGTGCTTTTCATGTATCCCTGCCTTGTTACAGTGTTACAAAGACCAAGAATTTCTATATTGACACCATTGGTGCTAAAATAGGGCGACATTCCACTCAATGGGTAGACATCGACTTGTTCGGAAATCAGATCACTTTCACCAAGTCGGGCGAATTTTCTTTCATATACAAGTCCTATAAATTTGAAGATACCGTGCTTCCTTCCTTCCATTTTGGAGTCATTCTAGATGAGAAGACCTGGGATACTGTTTTAAAACGTCTTTCTGAAAAAAGTGAAAAATCCACGGTGGCTACAACTTTCCTAAAGGATAAGAAGGGAGAACACACCTCCTTTTTTATTGAGGATCCCAACGGTTATGTGGTAGAATTCAAAAGATTTAAAGGAAACGAGCAGGTTTTTGCCTCCTAAACATTCTTCAACTAGGTACCCCAAAAAAAAGGGATGACCTTCTAAATTGCTATTATACCCAAAATGAAATGTTAAAGATCATAGGTAGTGTAGAATGTTGTGCGTTAAAAGAATTTGAAATTCCTGCCATAGACGCCCGTATAGATACCGGTGCACAAACCTCCTCTTTGCACGCTACCAAGATTGAGGTTTTCAGGAAAAAAAAGGTAAAATGGGTACGGTTTGAAGTTGCTTTTGACCAGGATGAGAAGCAACTTTCCTTCATTTGTGAAACCCCTGTACTGACGCGTAGAACTGTAAAGACCTCTAATGAGAATTCCGAAAAAAGGTTAATCATTAAAACCCCATTGACTATTGGGGAGACCACCTTTGAGATAGAACTTACCCTCGCTAACAGAGAGAATATGGAGTATAAGATGCTCCTTGGCAGGGAAGCACTGAATGGACGCTTTCTGGTTAATCCTGCCGAATCATACCTTGTTTAGTTGGTATTGATGAAAAGGAAGCTCGGAAACAAGTTATCTGAGATTTTCCAGCATTTCTGCGGTGGTTCGGGCCAGGTCAAATTCCGGACTCCAACCCCAATCTTTTCTTGCCTGAGAATCATCTATGCTGCTTGGCCAGGAATCCGCTATCGCCTGCCTGAAATCCGGATTGTAGGAGATCGTGAAGGTAGGGATCACCGCCTGAATACTTTCGGCGATCTCCTCCGGAGCAAAGCTCATGGCCCCTAAATTGTATGAGGACCGTATAGAAAGTTTAGCACCATCACTCTCCATTAATTCAATAGCCGCCCTAATGGCATCGTCCATGAACATCATGGGTAATTTGGTGCCTTTTTTAAGGAAACAGCTGTAGCTCCCTTTTTCCAGGGCCTTGACGTAAATTTCAACAGCGTAATCTGTGGTGCCCCCTCCGGGTTGTGTTTTCCAACTGATAAGCCCGGGAAAGCGTACACTGCGAACATCAACCCCATATTTGGCATGATAATAAGCACACCAGCGCTCTCCTGTCTGTTTGCTAATACCATACACGGTACTGGGCTCCATTAAGGTATGCTGAGGTGTTTGTTCTTTGGGTGTATTGCTGCCAAAGACCGCAATACTCGAAGGCCAGAATAATTTATCTATCTTCTTTTCCTTGGCGAGATTCAACGTATTAAAAAGGGAATTCATGTTAAGGGTCCAGGCACGTTCCGGAAATTTCTCGGCTGTTGCACTCAACATGGCGGCCATTAAATAAACCTCTTCTACTTCATAATGCATTACTATATCCTCCAGTGCATCATAATTGGTGGCGTCCAGGATCTCAAAAGGCCCGGATTTCATTAATACATCTGTTCCTTCTCGTATATCACTCGCAATAACATTCACATCCCCATATTTTTCACGAAGAGCCAGTGTCAGTTCTGTTCCGATTTGGCCACAGGCCCCTATAATAAGAATTGATTTTGTCAAGGAGAAATGAATTATTGAAGTTGAAGTCAAAGATAGCTTTTATTAAAATTTGTACATTCGTTCTATGAGAATAATATTGTCTATTTGCCTTCTTTTGCTCTTTACCGTATCCTGTCGGGAGTCTGGCGGGGCCACAACAGAAAGCCAGAAAGAACAACCATTTCTGCAACTTACTGTTTTACCTCAAAGGGTACTATTGAATGCAAAGGCCAGCGATCTCACAAAGAGTTGGATAGAATTCAACTCCTTGAATACGGGTTTCGATGCCTTGTACACGGTTGAGAATGCAGAAGACCTTGCATTAGTCTTAGACGATCTTGTAGAAAGGCAAAAGCTGTTGGAAGAGTCTGCATATCCGGCTGCTTTCGATCTGCCACAAGTGAGGGGCAGACAAAGAGTGATGAAGACTTTTATTTTAAAAACCAAGGCCGCTGTTGAATACCGCGTAGATGCCACAGAACCAGCTGTAGAGCTGATAAATGCCTATAATGCCATGCGTACTCAATTTAATGTACTGGTGAATAACACCTTGGATACTCAATTACTATCGGATGAATAAACTGCTGTTAATTTTCGTAACCCTTCTTATTCTGGGGAAAATACAAGGTCAAACTTCGGAAAAAGAGAGTATTCAACTTACTTTAGACAACTGGCACAAAGCTGCCGGAGAGGCCAATTTTGTAAACTATTTTGAACTGCTCACTGAGGATGCAATTTTTATTGGCACCGATGCAGCCGAAATATGGAACAAAACAGAATTTATGACGTTCTCTAAGCCTTATTTTGATCAGGGAAAAGCCTGGAATTTTAAGGCGGTAGAAAGAAATATCTACCTCGATCCTTCCGGAAAGGTAGCGTGGTTCGATGAGCTTCTGGATACCTGGATGCAACTTTGCAGAGGCTCGGGAGTACTTATAAAGGAAAATGGCAAATGGAAGATCGCACAATATGTGTTGTCGCTCACTATTCCCAACGAAGAGATAGATCCGGTCATCGCCTTAAAGAAAGAACGGGACAGCACCTATCTCAACGGACTAAAGAAAAAATGATATATACCGATAATGCCAAGTATTACTAGGCCTTCCGGAAGAAATAAAA
>NZ_JBATLB010000244.1:0-2442 GCF_049669965.1 Muriicola sp.
CAAGAATTGTAAACATATCAAACTGTCTATTTCTGCTTAACACGTGTTGGTCAATAGCAATATTTGAAATAAATCCGAATCCGATTTCGTGGTCTCCCATCATTATTTGATTGTTTCTTGTATCTCCTCTTGCTAAATAGGAACCTTGAATAGTTGCGCCTGCTGACGAACCTGCAATCACACCACCTCTGTCCAATAATTTAAGTAGTTCTTTATGTACTTTGGTATTTAAATAACTGTCTGCGATTCTCCAATGTCTACCACCAGTAAAATAAATACCTGTGGCTTCTTTAATTGGTTTAACAAAATCATCTGTATTTACCTCTATCGAATCATTTGAATGTAGAATAGTAATATTAGGTATACCATATTCTTTGAAGTTTCTTTTCAATAACAATGTGTCTATTTCATTGTCCTTAACAAAAGCAGTTGGTATAACCACTATTTTTGCGGAATCTCCACCAGCTAGTTTCCGAAATTCTTTCATAATGCTAGTGTGTCCAATTTCTCCACCACCAATCGCTATAAGTGTTCCATTTTTATTTCCCGTAGTTACTTTATTCTCCTGTGCTTTACTTACAATAGGTAAGATTAATGTGATAAAAAGTAGGAATGATATTTTTAACATTTGTATTTCTTAATTTTTCTACGTGAGTTTTTAGGTCATTGTAGCTAACGGGAGTCTGTGCAGAAACTCCGTTTGGACTAAAATTAATGAATCGATGTGGATTTGGGGAGCGTCCATAACGGTTTTCTTTTTTGTTCCGGAATAGGTACCCGGTAATCCAAAAAAGAGAAAGTTGCACCCGTGGCTCAATATACCACGAAATAGGGCTGATAATGAGGGGCCAAGCTTTTTTAGCCTGTTTCTTAAGACTTTCGGGTCAAGGATGGACATAAGCCTTCTAAGGTTGTAGCATATCATGATCAGGTTCACCTCGGAGAGCACGTTCTGTTTTCCTTTCATCAAAGTATGGGTAAAGCCCCATTGTCTTTTCAGGGTCCCGAACTGATGTTCTGTTATCTGTTGCCTCAGCCTGTAATATTCCGAATTTTCCTCCACTCTTTTTTGATTTTCCTCCAAGGCCCCTTGATAAATGGAGCGTTCGATAAAACGTCCGTTTTTATTCGTGGTACATAGATGTCTTACAGGGCATACTTTGCAAGCTTGCCTGTTCTTGTAATGCTTGACTTTGTGCCCGGCCTTGTCATAAACGGTTCCATTGGTCGTCAATATTTGCCCGTCAGGGCAGGTATATGCGTCTATTCCCTTGTCGTATTTAAAATCGATCATGGGATAAAGCCCGTTGTGTTGGGAAGAATGTTCCTTTGGGGAGGAGTAGGGCGTGATCCCGTTGTCAGTGCATATCTCCAGATGCTTCGCCGTGGTGTACCCTTTATCGGTAAGGGTCCTCATTTTTGCCACGCCCAAAAGTTCCTTTGCATCGAGTGCCATGGGCGAAAGTGCATGTGTATCGTTTACGGTGCCCGTGTCGTTGTTGACGAAGAGTTTGTGTTTTGCATCGCAGCCTGCCTGCACGTTATACCCCACATTGATTATGTTGCGGTGCAGCACTACCGATCTGGCATCGGGATCAGTAAGGCTGATCTGTCTTTCCCCGCTGGTCCGAAGCTCTTGTTCTATGTTCCGGTACTTTTCCTTTTTGGTTTTCTGGTATGCTATTTTGTTCTGTATCCCTTGGATGTCCAGATCCGTGTCCGCTGTATCGAGTTGGTTTTGGTATTCCAGGATCTTGTTGTCTATGTAATCGATATGGCGGTCGATTTTATTCTGGTTGAAGTTGTTCTTAAGTGCGTTCTGCGCTCTTATCTTGAAGGAGTCTATGGCGATGGTCTCCCCCTCTATGAGTTCCCAGTCCTTGAGCAGCGTTACGAAATGTCTAAAGGCCATTTTGAAGGCCTTGGCGTTTTCTTTTCTGAAGTAGGCTATCTTTCTTGCCGATGGCCTTAGCCCCTTCAAGAGCCAGATGACCTCAAGGTTGACCTTGCAGGCATGTTCCAATTGGCGTGAGGATCGGAGTTTGTTCTTGTACCCGTAAAGGTAGAGCTTGAGTAGGTCGGCCGAACGGTAAGGAGGCCTTCCTTCGGAATTGAGAACATCCTCGAAACCAAGCTCGTTCATTGGGAGGACATCGACGAACATATCAACTATTCTGGCCCATGAATCGATACCGAGGCATGATTCAAAATCCATCATTATCAATTGATCTCTATTAAAACCTGTTATAAAATCCATAACCTTAAGATAATCAATATCAATAGGTTATGGTATTAGCTCTTCTAAAGGAAATCAACAAAGTTATTAAGAAAGGGTAGGTTGTTGCGCAGTCTGACGGTTAGGCTATGATTTGTGGCGGCGTTAGAAATCGTTAGATTTCCAGCCGTGGCAAATCCAGCCGTTGATATTTTAATAGTTTCAAG
>NZ_JBATLB010000245.1:0-7328 GCF_049669965.1 Muriicola sp.
ATTGAAACATCTCCCATTGTGGTAAAATTATTGGCTCCCAAAGGCCCTTATGATTTTAAACTGGAAGAAGAAGAGAGTACTGTGGAAGCCTGGGTAACACAAAAAGTTACCCAACGGCAGCATATTATGACAACAGATGCGGTCTTGAATAAAAAGATATACAGTGAGATACAGGAAGAAGAGCGGGTGTACGCCTACAAAAAACAAAAAGCTGAAGAGCTGTTGCGCCTGCAAGCCGATGCCTTTCATGAGCTTCAGATAAAAAGTCTTTGAATTAAACGATCCCCATTTTGGTGAGTAAAAAAGAGGCGTTCATATTCTGACATATCCCTGTTTTAAGGGTATAATCAAAATGTAAGCTTTCATTTTTTATCTCTGCATCAAAAAAGTAATTGAAGACTTTGGGGATTTTATTTGCCAGTTCACATAGACTTAAGTCGTGTGTGGCAATTATTCCTGTGGACCTGGAAGCTACCAGTTTCTCGATAAATTTTTTAGACCCTGTGGCTTTATCAGTGCTATTTGTACCCTTTAAGATCTCATCTAAAACAATAAAATACCGATCAATTTCCATTTGATCAACAATATACTTTAAGCGTTTAAGCTCTGAGAAGAAATAAGATTCAGCATTGGCCAAAGAATCTGAACTGCGCATGCTGGTGATAAGTTTAATTGGCGCATACGACATCTCCCTGGCACAAACCGGCATCCCAGCATTCGCCATAACCAACAGTAAGGATACCGTACGTAAAAAAGTACTTTTCCCAGCCATATTAGCCCCACTGATGATAAAGAATTCTTCCGCATTGATTTCAAAATTATTGTGCACGGCGTTTTCAGGATCCAACATGGGGTGGCTAACCGCCATTGCCCTGATCATAGTAGTTGCTGCAGAAAGTTCCGGAAACACATACTCTGGATGATTAAAAGCAAAATTTCCCATGCTGTTATAGGCGTCAAACATAGCTATTGTATTGAACCATTTTTCTACGTGCTGCCCATGCTGTCCTATCCACTGTTCCAACAGATAACATTGGCGGAGATCCCATAGTAACAGCCCATTTCCAACAACCCCAAAAAGCATGTTATTTCGCTGATCCAGCGCATTGAGAATTCTGGCAAAATCTTTTAAGACAACCGAAACTTTTTTGTCTGTTCCAAGAATATTCGCTTTGTACTCCTGCAGTAAGGCAGTATCAAAATTATGTTCCTCTAATTGAATGAGTAACTTTTGAAATTGTTCGAAGGTTTGCTGAACTTTAGTAGTATCCGACGCCAGTTTGTTAATCTGTTTTAGGTATCTGCCTGTAATACCCAACCCCATAAAAAACCAGACCACCAGCCCCCATCCAGAGAACAAATCAAACAAGTAGAGTGCCAACAAGATTCCCGAACAAATAGAGAATACCATTGGGAGCCATTTAAGAAAGAAAGGCACAAAAGCCCGGTATTTCTGTAACCAGCTTACCAACTTTTGCGAACTAACTTCAGTTTTTACCAACATCGCATCAGCTGCGAATTCTTGCCGCCATTGCGGCAAGTCTCTCAGCTCCAGAATTGCTTCCTGCTTTTGTCTGATATTGGATATGTCATTGGCTAATAAAAGAGACGCTAAGGCCGAAGTTCCCTCAGGTATGGAGGTTCTATTACTGTATTGAAAGAAGGAACCTTTCCCAAACAAGTCAATATCATGACTAAAGGCATGGTTGACATCCATGAATTGATCTCCACAAGGTAGATCATGAAAATTCCTGGCAAGAACATCCAGTTCCGTATGGTTAATTTTTATCAGCATCAGCGCTTTATCTCGCTTGTATTGAAGGTTAGTGTGGCGTGAAACCAAATAGGTAAATACAATAGCGCCAATAATAAAAAAGCTTAGAGCGATGGCCGTTGTTTTATAAAATAAATAGATCCCTCCCACCGTACTTAAAAAAACAAGAAACCTAAGGAAACTAGATTGAAGTAATTGCTTTTTAAGTCCTGCCAAAACTCCCTCCCATTTCAAAATTTGGAGTTGGTAAAATTCTACTTTCTCTTTCATAAATATTTTCAACTTCCTATAAAGCTTCCCAAACTGCCTTCATCTTTTTTGTAAACTTAGACACAACAAGATCATAGGAGTGTTCCGTTAATTCTTCTAGCATTTCTGAAGGCAATTGTTCAAAATAAAGTGTATTCCAATGAATTTTACTCATATGATAGGCTGGCATTACAATACCGTCATATTGGTCCCGCAGTTCGATGGCCCTTTCCGGATCGCATTTTAAGTTAACTTGTGATGGAATCCTTTCCAAAGGCACCAGCGCAAACATCTTACCCATCACTTTAAAGACCAAAGTAACCTTATCAAAAGGAAATTCTTCAGTTACTCCCTTTTTAGAGAGACAGTAGTTCCGAAATTCTTCAACATTCATCGGTATAAATTAACTATTGCTTTGCCTCCAGGCCATTGGCATCATAAACCACTACCCGCTCCCAAAGATCCTCAGATTCCTTAATAAAAAGAAGGTGGGCTTCCTCTTTTTGGTACATCTCCTGTTCTTCAGCCGAAGCAAAGGTCAGGACAAGGTTATAGGCAAAGGAATCATCGACCACTACTCTGGTAGCCTTGGGCGGGATACCAATAAACTTTGTTTTGGCATACTTGGAGGTGCGCATAAACTTTTCCAGCGAGGCTTCCAGGGCTTTTCGGTCTTCCATATTGCCGGGATCCTTTAACCAAAAATATACCACATGCACAAAAGACGGATCAAAATTGTTGACCTCTTTCTGCTCTTTCGCACAGCCAACCAATAACAGTACTATAAAAGTGGAACAAAGTATCTTTTTCATAAGAAAGGTAATTCTGAGGTTCTTGTTAAGGATTTAGTTTTTCCTGCTCTGCAGAAGACAATTCCAGGGCAGAATATTCTAGTTTCCAGCCAATGGTTTCAACCAATTTTTCCATCAACATTATAGCTTCCAAGGCTTCCTTTCTAGCCGTTTCCATCAATCCGCTCTGAGGTATTTTATCCCTGATATGCTTAATAGCCTCCTGATTCAATGAGGTTAGATCATTGGGGGTAAACGCATTAAAAAGTCCGTTTTTAATATCGTAAAACTCTAGCTGTGGTTCTATAGAGAGGATCTGAGGTTGCGGAAAACTACTTAACACTATCTTCTTTTTGGCATTGTTGGCTTCTAAGCGTATTTTTTGAAGGTCATAGCCAATATGCACTTTCGCATTGATCACTATAAGCGCCTTTTTTTTACTGCTCACCAGGCTCAGAAAGCGTTCCCTTGTATTCTCATATTTATAGATCTCTGCAAAGTCGCCTTCCACAGAGATCAGTTTGCAAACATTTTTAATCCTTTCGAGCAGGACCGTAGATTGAACCTCTGTTGTTTCTTTATTCCTCTTTTTTCTAAAAAATGAGAAGATCCAGTACATGGCAATAGCACCAAGTATGAGACCTAATAAAACTTCCAATAAACCATCCATATGAAGCAATCTGCGTTTAATGCTTAAAGGTAAGGAATGCAAAGAAAATACACGGCTATCAAAGTAATTCAAAAAGCACCGGCCTGCTGGGACTGGCATCATTCTCGAAAGGGGCCATCTGCAGATTCAGAAAATAATCACCATCACTGAACTGATGCGGAACATATATAAATTCGGTGATGGTAGCCTTTAGCCTCAGCGTTCTGTCTATCCCCCAAAAAGCCCTATGTGCCAGCAAGGCCCCCTTGTCCTTTTCTTTATCTACCGAAGGAAGATCTACCAGTAAATGAAGCACCCCAATTTCCACCAAAAACAAAATCCCATCTTCTGTGAAGTAGGGTGGGTTGGTATGAGAGTATTGCATGGAGAGCTTTTCTTTTGTATTGGGAATGGTCCTGATCACAAGGGCCTCTGGTGAACCTCCATCAAGGGCCTTCTGAAGTTGTTTTTTAGAGATTACAAAATCTTTCCCCACTCTTTCCGGAGCTATGGTAATAAGAGTGGCCGTAAAAAAATATCGGTCCAAAACAGCATTTACCGATTGTGCTTCCCGGGTTATATGTCCCAAACACTCAGTATGGGTGCCATGGGCATGAGGATTAAAATAAATATCATTGAAGTTTGTACTACTACCCTGTGCTACACTGCCCACAAAATTTCCGTCTGTATGGGGCTCAATCCGCGGAGGGCCTAGATACCAGGCATTGACATTGCTTTTAGCAGCCCTTAAAGGAATAGAAATATCGATAGGTTTGGACAAGTCTATCTGGTGTGTTTGGCCCTTTAGCGTAATAGAAGCGATCATGGTATTGGTTGAAAACTGCAGGTCTTATTTCTTTTTTAAAGGTAACATAAATAAATCGGCCGCAAGACCATCACTTAAAAACTTCCCTTGTTTGGTTACGAGCAAGGTATCTCCATCCAGAAATAAAAATCGGGCTGCAATATGCCGTTCTGCTTGTTGCAGCAGGTAGTCTTTAAAATGCGTTCCGAATTCTTCTGATACTCGGGTTAAGGAAACACCCCACATAGTGCGGAGGCCTGTCATTACGTATTCATTATAGCGGTCTCTTTGAGATAGAGTCTCCACTTCTTGCGGCAGCTCTCCTGTTTTAATTGCTTGTATATATTTGGTATTATTGGCAATATTCCAGGATCTTTGGGTGCCACTAAAGGAATGGGCAGAAGGACCAATCCCTAAATACGATTTTCCCTGCCAGTAGGCACTGTTATTCTTTGAAAAAAAACCTGGTTTTCCAAAATTAGAAAGTTCGTAATGCAGAAAGCCCTCTTGTTCCAGTCTGCTTACCAGATGCTGAAATTGCGATTCTGCCTGGGCATCATCAACATCGGGGATAATACCTTTCTCAATAAACGTTTTTAAAGCGGTCCTGGGCTCTACGGTAAGTGCGTAACTAGAGATATGAGATATGCCATAAGAGAGTGCGGTTTTAATGTTTGTTTCCCATTTGGCATCATCCAGATACGGGATGCCGTAGATAAGATCTATGGAAATGTTTGAGAACAGTTGGGAAGCCTGTTTGAGTGAATCCTTGGCCTGCTTTTTGGAATGGGCGCGGTTCATTAGTTTCAGATCTTCTTCAAAAAAACTTTGTACCCCAATGCTTAGGCGATTCACCGGCGATGCGGCCAATTCAGTCGATTTTTGTGGAGAGAGATCATCCGGATTGGCCTCCAAGGTGATCTCAGGAGATTCTTCAACCTTATAATGACTGTATACCGTCTGGATCAATTGCTCTATTTCGCTGGCCGATAATACAGACGGGGTACCTCCTCCAAAATAGATAGTAGACACTGTGGTATCCCGGAATTCATTTGCGCGTAGCCTCAATTCTTCCTGAAGTGCCCATAACATCTCATCTTTTTTCTTTAGCTGAGTAGAGAAATGGAAGTCACAATAATGGCACGCCTGTTTACAAAATGGGATGTGAATGTATATGCCTGCCATTAACCTTGTTTATAGGATACGATTAGGTAAGACAATCCATACGAGAGCATGAAATAAGAAACGAATGCCAACATAAAAAGAATGGCCGACTTTAAAATTACTACGAAATACGATTTTTGAAATAAGGAGCACATCGCATAAATAAAATAAATAAACATGATTAAAATACCTGCTGGTTGCATAAAATCCCCAAGATATTGTACAAGGAACATATTACAGGTTACCAAAAGTGTGTACATGCCCAGGACATAAAAAGAAATGGCTATAAACTCTGCCAGGGAATACCGTTTATGAAATAATAGCTTTGTAAAAATGGCCAGAGTGAATACAAATATGAATAAAAAGTTGTTGATATTCAGAAGCATATAATTCCGTGCATCCGTTAGCGAAGTACCCTCTAAAGAGCCTTCCTCAACCACTATCATACTATTTCTGAATGGATCGAATCCGATGATAGAGCGAATAATTAAATAAAGAAAAGTAGTAAGAAGGAAGAAGGATACCGGTTTGTAATATCTTCTTCTTTGCCCGTTCAAATAATTGCGCAGAAGTACCCCTGGGCTAATTACTAATTCCTTTACAGTATATAGCAATGGGGCATTTACAGAAAAGAAGGCCTCTGCCAGATCTCCGAAGGTTTCACTAAATGTTACCTTATGTACAGACAGCCGTTGCCCGCAGCTGGGGCAATAAAAATGCTCTGATCTTGTACCGCAATTTTTGCAGATATTGGATCCCTCCTCGCTCATCTTTTATTTTATACGGTCTTCATTCTGTTTTACAAAGGAGGCCCATCCGGAATATCCCTTGCTGGTCTCCATCCGGCCATTGTTGTAGAAATGGCATACGGCTGCAGCCAATCCGTCCGTACTATCCAGATTTTTAGGCAGGCTTTCTAATTGTAAGATACTTTGCAGCATCTTGGCCACTTGCTCCTTGCTGGCGTTCCCGTTCCCGGTGATGGCCATTTTGATCTTTTTGGGGAAATACTCGGTGATTGGTATCTGTCTGCTTAAACCGGCAGCCATGGCTACCCCTTGAGCCCTTCCCAGCTTTAGCATGGATTGCACATTCTTTCCAAAAAAAGGAGCTTCAATAGCAATCTCATCCGGATGATAGGTGTCTATGAGCGAAATAGTGCGGTCATAGATGATTTTTAACTTGGTAAATGGGTCGTTGTATTTCTTGAGCAGTAGTTCGTTCATTTGAACAAAAGACATGGTAGAACCGGTCACTTTTATGATCCCAAACCCCATGATGGTGGTCCCTGGATCTATTCCCATGATAATTTTTTCCTTACTCACCACTAGCTATTTTGTTGTTATTTGGAGGGGCAATCTAAATCTGGTTTTTACAGGCACCCCCCGTTTTAAAGCCGGAGCGGGATTTGGCATACTCCTAATGCCCCTGATAATGATTCCTCTAAATTCTGGCAACTGATCTTCCAGCATCGTATTTTTATCGATCTTAACCACCGAAATTTCACCCTTGTTATCTACAAGAAAATCCACATAAATGGTAGTTTCTATATCATCTTCAATGATAAAGTGGAAATCCTGCAGCGTCATACCCAAATTCTGTAACAACGTATTTTCAAAACACTGTCGCTGCTCTTGTTTGGCTGCCGTTTCATCACATCCTTCAAAAAGCGGGTATTGATCTACCTCATTCCAATCTATACCTCTCAGTTCATCTTCAACTATTTTTTGGGTTTTAGATTCGGTAGAAGCCATCCAGTCACAAGATTGTAAGAGAAAAAAACAACACAGTACACCAAGAAACCTCATAAAAATCGGAATTCAATGTCGAAAATTACGCTTTTTTTTAGTCAATTCGAATTCCATATCCCGGTATAAATCAATTTATAATAAGAAG
>NZ_JBATLB010000246.1:0-9666 GCF_049669965.1 Muriicola sp.
GTTTATTGCTTTCTGTTTGTGCGATCTTGTTAACGGGGATACCACTCATCATAGACACCACATCGGCCACATTATCTTCTGATACGATTTCCCTGTGAAGTTTGCTGTCTTCTTCCCATTTTTCCTGGGCAATAGCAAGGTCTTTCTCCAATCGTTTTTCGTCATCCCTCAATTTGGCGGCTTCCTCATAACGCTGTTTCTTCACAACGGTATTCTTGAGTTCCCTTACATCATCTAATTGTTTCTCTAATTCGAGAATTTGTTTAGGGACGTCCATGTTCACAATGTGAACACGAGAACCGGATTCATCCAGGGCATCTATAGCCTTGTCTGGAAGAAAACGATCTGTCATATACCTATTGGTAAGCTTTACGCATGCCAAAATGGCCTCGTCCGTGTAGATCACATTATGGTGATCCTCGTATTTACCTTTTATATTCCGTAAGATCTCGATGGTTTCCTCAACCGTAGTAGGTTCTACCATGACCTTTTGGAAACGGCGTTCCAAGGCTCCGTCTTTTTCTATGTACTGCCTGTATTCGTCCAGGGTAGTGGCACCTATACATTGAATTTCACCCCTTGCCAATGCAGGTTTAAACATATTAGAGGCATCCAGGCTGCCGGTTGCGCCTCCTGCTCCTACGATGGTGTGGATCTCATCAATAAATAAGATCACATCATCATTCTTTTCGAGCTCATTCATCACCGCCTTCATCCGTTCTTCAAATTGGCCACGGTATTTGGTGCCTGCCACTAAAGAAGCAAGATCAAGGGTCACCACTCTTTTATTATAAAGAATCCGGGATACTTTTTTATTGATGATCCTCAGGGCCAGGCCTTCTGCAATAGCACTTTTACCTACTCCGGGTTCTCCAATGAGAAGCGGGTTGTTCTTTTTTCTTCTGCTTAAGATCTGCGATACTCGCTCAATTTCTTTTTCACGGCCTACCACAGGATCTAATTTGTTTTCTTCAGCCATTTGCGTAAGATCCCGGCCAAAATTGTCTAACACGGGGGTCTTGGACTTCTTGCTTCCTTTTTGAGCTGATCCTGAACCATAGGAAGCCTCTTTTCCTTCTGCAGGTTCGTCAGAATCGCTGGGGAAAGACTCAGAGGTAGGCGAATCAATATAATCATCATCGCTGGTGATCATAGATTTAAACTGTTCCTTTACTCCGTCATAATCTACTTTTAGTTTGTGAAGCAGCTTGGTGGTAGGATCATTTTCATTGCGCAGAATGCACAATAAAAGATGCGCTGTATTGATGGAAGAACTTTGAAAAAGTTTTGCCTCCAGAAATGTTGTTTTCAGGGCTCGTTCGGCCTGTCTTGTCAGATGTAGATTCTTTTTATCCTTTTGGGTGCTCCCTGGATTGGGATTCGCCGGACTCAATATCTCCACCTTACGTCTAAGATGGTCAAGGTCCACATCTAAAGCATCGAGAATGCTAATGGCCTTGCCATTTCCATCTCGGAGAAGACCCAACATAAGGTGCTCAGTCCCAATGAAATCGTGACCGAGTCTTAAAGCCTCTTCCTTACTGTAAGCAATTACGTCTTTTACTCTTGGTGAAAAATTATCGTCCATATAGTTTCCTTATAACACTTTAAAATTACTAAAACTTACAATAAGAACGTCAAATACCGTACCTATATTAGCTAAACATGGCCTAAATGACGAAAAAATGCTCGATTTACAAAAAAATTAACATGCTAATTATCAACTAAATCACCCTCTTGTCATGTTAATAAATTCTTCAATAAAGTCCATGTTTTATTCTACCTAAGCTATCATTTTGTGTATATTGCCCCGTTGTTTTAACTACTCAAAAAGAATAGGATTTTTATATGGCTGAAGGAGAAAAATTAATCCCGATCAACATTGACGATGAGATGAAATCTGCCTACATTGATTATTCAATGTCGGTCATAGTGTCACGAGCCTTACCCGATGTCAGGGATGGTTTAAAACCTGTGCATAGAAGAGTGCTTTACGGCATGCATGAATTGGGAGTTAGATCTGGCAGTGCTCATAAGAAATCGGCCCGTATTGTTGGGGAAGTATTAGGAAAGTACCACCCACACGGAGATACCTCGGTATATGATTCCATGGTGCGGATGGCTCAGGAATGGAGCTTGCGTTATATGTTGGTAGACGGGCAGGGGAATTTTGGTTCTATAGATGGGGATAGTCCGGCCGCCATGCGTTATACGGAGGCCCGGATGCGAAAGATCGCAGATGAGATGCTGACAGATATAGACAAGGAGACTGTGGATCATCAATTAAATTTCGACGATTCCTTACAGGAGCCTACGGTACTGCCGGCCAGAATACCCAATTTGTTAATAAATGGTGCTTCCGGAATTGCGGTAGGAATGGCGACTAACATGCCGCCTCATAATCTTACCGAGGTGGTAGATGGCACGGTGGCATATATTGACAATAACGACATTGAGATAGATGAACTGATTACCCACATCAAAGCTCCCGATTTCCCTACCGGGGGGATCATTTATGGCTATGATGGTGTCAAAGAGGCCTTCCATACGGGCAGGGGACGAATTGTCATGCGTGCCAAAACCTCATTTGAAGAGGTACAGGGAAGGGAATGTATCATAGTAACCGAAATTCCCTATCAGGTGAATAAGGCCGATATGATCAAAAAGACGGCAGACCTGGTTAATGATAAGAAAATAGAGGGTATTAGTAACATCCGTGATGAAAGTGACAGGAACGGGATGAGAATCGTTTATATTCTTAAACGCGATGCTATTCCTAATATAGTTCTGAATACGCTTTATAAGTACACCGCACTTCAGTCTTCCTTCAGTGTCAATAATATTGCCCTAGTAAAAGGAAGGCCTCAATTACTCAATGTAAAGGAGATCATTGGCTATTTTGTTGAACATCGCCACGAAGTAGTTGTGAGGAGAACCACCTACGACCTGCGGAAAGCCGAAGATCGCGCTCATATCCTGGAAGGGCTTATTATTGCGTCCGATAATATTGATGAGGTCATTAAAATTATAAGGGCTTCTTCCAATGCAGATGAAGCGAGGGAGAATTTGATGGAGCGTTTTAAACTGACGGAAATTCAGGCAAAGGCCATCGTGGAAATGAGGCTAAGACAATTAACCGGCCTTGAACAAGATAAATTAAGATCAGAATACGAAGATATCCTTAAAACTATTGAGGACTTAAAAGACATTCTTGCCAACAAAGACAGGAGAATGCAGATCATTAAAGACGAACTGCTTGAGATAAAGGAGAAGTACGGAGATGAAAGAAGATCTGAGATCAATTTTGCAGGAGGTGATCTGAGTATTGAAGATATGATCCCCGATGAGCAGGTGGTCATCACTATTTCTCATGCAGGCTATATTAAAAGAACTCCTTTGTCTGAATACAAAACTCAGAACAGGGGTGGTGTTGGGCAAAAAGCCTCTTCTACCAGAAATGAAGATTTCCTCGAACATCTCTTTGTAGGTACTAACCATCAGTATATGCTGTTCTTTACGCAAAGTGGGAAGTGTTTTTGGATGCGGGTATACGAAATCCCAGAAGGAAGCAGAACTTCTAAGGGTAGAGCAATTCAAAATCTGATCAATATAGAATCTGAGGATAAGGTAAAAGCCTTCATATGTACCCAGGATCTTAAAGATGAGGATTATGTGAATAGTCATTATGTGATCATGGCTACCAAAAAGGGTACGGTCAAAAAGACCTCTCTGGAGCAGTATTCAAGACCGAGACAAAATGGAATTATCGCCATAAATGTCCGGGAGGATGATGAACTACTGGAAGCAAAACTCACCACAGGTACAAGTCAGATATTTCTGGGTTTAAAATCTGGAAAAGCGATCCGGTTTGAAGAGAGCAAGACCAGACCTATGGGCAGAAGTGCCTCTGGGGTGCGGGGAATTACCCTGGCAAATGATAAAGATGAAGTAATCGGGATGATCTCTGTACACAACTTTGACGATGAGATTCTCGTAGTTTCAGAGCATGGGTACGGGAAGCGTTCCAGCATTGAAGACTACAGGATCACCAACCGCGGTGGAAAAGGTGTTAAAACCATTTCTATTACTGAAAAAACCGGTGGCCTGGTAGCTATAAAAAATGTGTGCGATTCTGATGACCTGATGATCATTAACAAATCAGGGATCGCAATTCGCATGAGTGTTGATGATCTCAGAACCATGGGAAGAGCAACCCAGGGAGTAAAACTTATTAATTTAAAGGATACCGATTCTATAGCTGCTGTAGCAAAAGTTATGAAGGATGAGGACAACCTGGAAGAAGTGGAACTGCGCGATATTGAAGTGAAAACTGATGATGGCACGGCTCTTGATAATACTGCAACGGAAACCGAAGAATAATTAATAAACACTAATAAAAATAATAAGACAATGAGAACTAAACTATTAATTTTAATGGCCATGACGTTTAGCATGGTAGCTTTTTCACAAAAGAATGAGCTTAAGGATGCTGAGAAAGCGTTAAAGAATGGAGATCCCGCAAGTGCCAAAGCAAGTTTAGAGGCTGCTTCCGGAATGATCAGCGGAGCAGACGAACGTCTACAGGCACAATACCACTTTATCCGGGGCGATGTGTATGCCGACCTTGCCAAAAAAGGAGATGTTGCTGCCTTTGATGAGGCAGTAAAGGCTTATAAAGAGGTTGTAAGTATAGAAGAAAAAAGTGGTAAGCAAAAGTATAGCGTAGAAAGCAATCAAAAGTTAATCGGACTAACATCCGATCTTATCAATGCAGCTGTAGAGGACAATAACAACAAGAAATTTAAGGAAGGCGCAGATAAATTGTACATGGCTTATAACTTAAGTCCAAGAGATACTATTTATTTGTATTATGCCGCCAGTAGCGCAGTTAATGGAGGTCATTATGAACAAGCACTGGGGTATTATGAAGAATTAAATGATCTTAATTACGATGGAAGTACCTTATCCTTTAAGGCTACAAACGTAGAAACAGGAGAGGTAGAGGAGATGAATGATAAAGTACAGATGGATCTTATGGTTAAGTCTGGTACTTATAAAGATCCTGTTCAGGAAAGATCCCCTTCAAAAAATGCTGAGATCGTTAAAAATATAGCCCTGATCTATACACAGCTGGGGATGGATGATAAAGCACTTCAGGCATATAAAAATGCGAGGGCTAATAATCCGGATGATGTAAACTTATTATTAAATGAGGCCAATCTTTACTATAAGATGGGGGATAAGGACACTTTCAAAACCCTAATGGCCCAAGCCTCCGATATGGCTCCAGATAATCCTGATTTGCAGTACAACATCGGCGTGATCAATATGGAGCAAGGAAATATAGAAGAAGCAAGAACTGCATACAAAAGGGCCATAGAGATTAACCCGGGATATGTTAACGCTCAATTAAATCTATCCACCACCTACGTCAATGAGGGGAATGGTTTGATCGACGAAATGAATAATCTTGGTAGTTCCAGAGCTGATATTGCTCGATATGAAGAGTTAAAAAAGCAAAAAGATGAATTATTCAGGGAAGGGGCTCTTCTCTTGGAAGATGCTTTAAAAGTAAATCCAGACAATCAGAGTATCTTATCTCAACTGAAGAACATCTATGGTGCCTTAGGGGATAATGAAAACTTTATGCGAGTTAAAAAACTGCTGGGAGAGTAAAACCCTCCTGCTTTACAATCTAAGCCCGGTCCCTAAGGATCGGGTTTTTTTTATAGGATTTTTTTTATCACTCTCAGGTGATGTGTGTAGCAACCCTCCTCAACATTGAAAATTCCTGTTTGGTCCAACCGGTCTATGCGAACGCATCCATAAGCGTGGATCACGTGATTATTCTGCATGATGATTCCTACGTGTACAATTTCTCCCGCTTCGTTGTCGAAAAAGGCAAGATCTCCGGGGGAACTTTCTTCAATAAAGCTTAATACTTCGCCTTCCTTAGCCTGAGCTTTTGCATCCCTCGGTAATTTATATCCGTTTAGCCTATACACCATTTGCACCAGTCCTGAACAGTCTATTCCAAAGGGAGATTTTCCACCCCATTGACACGGTGAATTCAAATATTGCAGAGCCGTAGGGACTAATTGATCTTTGGGTAGATTCCCACGTACTAATTCCCCTTCAAAAGTGTGCTTCAGGGCTCTGGCATTTTGGACCAAAGATCCCAATAGAACTGGTGTAAGTTGATTGTTGTGATGACTTACAAAAGCAATAAGATCGGAAGATAGGGCTGGGTTTTTTACAGCTTTAAGCTCTTTATAGGATTCTTTTGAAAGCGGGCTAACCTGATTTTTCTGTACCCACCCTTCTGTTCCATCAAAGGTGACCCGTATTTTATTCCAGTCTTTTCGGTGTTCAGTGATCTTAAAAAGATCGCCGTATAATAGTTGACTAAGCTGCTCACTAGTCTGGTCTGTATTTGCCCTAATTGGGACAATACTCAGCGCGCAGAGGCCGTAGTGATACTTTGTCTTTTGCAAGGATCCTTATTTACGTTCAAGGATAAGGGCAGAAGCTCCTCCACCGCCATTACAGATGGCAGCAGCACCTAATTTTCCCTTATTTTGCTGCAGGACACTTAGTAAGGTAATTACAATTCGCGCCCCGGAACAACCTAAAGGATGACCCAGTGCAACGGCACCCCCATGTACATTTACATTCGTATCCTTTAGTCCCAGTAACTTCATATTGGCCAAGCCAACCACTGCAAATGCCTCATTGAATTCAAAGAAGTCTATAGAGTTAATATCCAGATTTGCTTTGGCCAGTGCCTTTGGCAATGCTTTGGCAGGTGCGGTTGTAAACCATTTTGGTTCCTGGGCGGCATCGGCATAACTTTTAATAGTTGCCAATGGGGTTAGATGCAAGGTGGCGGCTTTTTCGGCGCTCATCAAAACCAGGGCAGCGGCACCGTCATTTATGGTAGACGCGTTGGCTGCAGTGACCGTTCCGTCCTTGCTGAATGCTGGTCGCAAGGAAGGGATCTTGTCCATTTTTACATTTTTAAATTCTTCGTCTTCAGACATTATAACGGGTTCTCCTCGCCTTTGTGGTATTTCTACGGGGACTACTTCATCAGCAAATTTACCATCACTCCAAGCCCTGGCAGCACGCTCATATGATTGGATCGCAAAGGCATCCTGATCTTCCCTGCTAAAATTATATTCGGTAGCGCAGAGATCGGCACAAACGCCCATCGCATTGTGATCGTACGCATCTACCAACCCATCTTTTTGCATTCCGTCTTCCAGGGTTGCCGGGCCAAATTTTTGACCATTTCGCATATGAACATAGTGGGGAATTAAACTCATATTTTCCATGCCGCCGGCAACAACGATGGAGGTGTCTCCAAGTGCAATAGATTGTGCAGCCTGCATAATAGCTTTCATTCCGGAAGCACAAACCTTGTTTACTGTAGTACATGGCACTGTATCTGGGATGCCAGCATAGATAGCTGCCTGCCGTGCAGGAGCTTGCCCTGTTCCCGCTTGTACTACATTACCCATGATTACTTCATCTACCATTTCAGGAGCAAGTTTAATTTTATCAAGGGCACCTTTGATAGCAATCGCTCCTAATTTTGGAGCTGAAATCCCGGATAATGATCCTAAAAAACTACCAATCGGCGTTCTGGCCACCGATACTATCACTACTTCTTTCATGGTCCAATAATATTTTGTTGCGAAATTAAGAAAATATCGTGCAACGAATAACCAATACCAAAGAAAAGACAGGGTTTGCCATTATATTTTCTATTTTTGAATGAGCAGTAAAACTATATGGAAGATTCTCTGGATAAGGTATACAAACATCAGTCGCTGATCTATAAGTATATCTTGTATTTTGTAACTATTGGATGTATTGTTTTCTTTTTCCCCAAAGGCGGAAAATTTAAATACGAATTTCAAAAAGGAAAACCTTGGCAATATGAGAATCTGTATGCTCCATTCGATTTTTCTATCAAGAAGACCTCGGAGGAATTGTCTCAAGAACAGGAAGCATTCAAGAAAAGGCAAATCCCTTATTATACCTATGATGCTTCGGTGGCCGATGAAGTTTTAAAAGCCTATGGGGAAACATTCACCACGGTATTTACCCCCCAGAATTTTTCAAATAACCAGTCAAGCAGACTTCAGAGCATTGGAGATGATATTCTTGGCGAACTCTATAAAAATGGGATATTTCAAAGTAGTCAGAGTACAAATTCCACTGAATATTTATACCTGGTTAAGAACAACGAGGCTCGTAGGATTCTTGCAGAGAATGTATATTTAATTGGGCAGGTAGATTCGGTAATTCAGGCCATCTTAAAGTCGCGTAGGGCCGGTCAATACTACTCTCTTTATCAGGAATTGTTTTTCGATATCGTAAAACCAAATGTTACGTATGATGCCGAATTGTCCCAAAAGGAACTAGATGATGAACTATCCAAAATAGCCACTACAAGAGGTTCAGTAGATGAGGGGAAGCTTATTATTGCCAAAGGAGAAGTGGTTGAGGCAGAGAATCTGATCATTTTAAATTCTCTAAAAGCCGAGTTTCAATCGGAGCTATGGACGGAAAACAATCAATATTTTATTCTGTTTGGGTATACAATTCTTGTAGCTCTGGTCTTAATGATGTTGTTCCTATTTCTTAAGAAGTACAGACCCTCTATTTACAGAAACAATGTAAAGGTTACCTTTATCTTCTTTAATATTTTGTTGATGGTATTTCTTACCACCCTGGTGGTGAAATACGATGAAGCCTATGTATTTGTGGTCCCCCTCTGTATCCTGCCCCTGATTTTAAAGACCTTCTTTGATGCAAGACTGGGGTTGTTTGTCCACGTGCTTACGGTTCTTATCCTGGGTTTTGTGGTGCCTAATAGTTTTGAATATATCTTCCTACAGATCATAGCCGGGATCGTTACGATCTTAACAGTTTCGGAATTGTACAAAAGGGCAAATCTGTTTATTTCCGTTGGCCAGATCACGCTGATCTACATTGTCGGTTATTTTGCTTTTCATATAATCCACGAAGGAAATCTGGACAATATACAATGGTTCACTTTTGGATTCTTCTTTTTAAACGGAATGATCACCCTCTTTGCACAACCTCTGATCTACATTTACGAAAAGATATTTGGGATGGTCTCTGATGTTTCATTATTAGAATTGTCTGATACAAATTCTAAGCTTTTAAAAGAACTTTCTAACAAGGCCCCAGGTACCTTTCATCATTCCCTTCAGGTCGCTAATTTGGCGGAGGCAGCTGCAAATGCTATCGGAGCCAATGCCATGTTGGTAAGGGTAGGCGCCTTGTACCATGACATAGGAAAGATGAATAATCCCACCTATTTTACGGAGAATCAGGTTACCAATGTAAATCCTCATGATGATATAGATCCGAAGGACAGTGCACGGATCATTATTAATCATGTCATTGAAGGAATAGAAATGGCTCAAAAGTATAATCTCCCTGATCGGGTGATCGACTTTATCAGGACGCACCATGGTACTACCCGTGTCTATTACTTTTACAAAAAAGAGCTGGAAAGAAATCCGGATACTGATGAAGCCAACTTCAGATATCCTGGTCCAATACCGTTCTCAAAAGAAACTGCTATTCTAATGATGTCAGATTCGGTGGAGGCAGCCTCTAAAAGCCTGG
>NZ_JBATLB010000247.1:0-4649 GCF_049669965.1 Muriicola sp.
CCTCTATTCTGGCACCGCTCATTGGAAACGACAACTTGTTCTTTCTTGCTATCGCAATTCTAATATTATGTATCCCCCTCCTGCAGGTTATCTGGAAATTACGGGTGGAGAAATTAAACTTGTTCAAGGTTCAGAATCGCAGAGGTAATGACGGGGACAAACCCCTATGGCTCATACGAAACTCAAAACATCTCACCTATCTCGCCTCTATCCTTGGAATTAGTGTCCTGGTGGCTAAATTGGTAGATTATCAGTTTAGTGATTTTGCCTCTGCCGCCATTTTGGATCCGGATGATCTAACGGCCTTTTTTGCCTTCTGGTTCTCTACCTTTAACTTACTTTCTCTGGGCATACAGCTGTTTGTAACCCACCGTGTTGTAGGGGTCTGGGGAGTTGGCTTCTCCATGTTACTCCTGCCACTGGGCATCCTTGCCGGATGTATGTTGTTTTTGGTTTTTCCGGAACTCGCGGTGATCATTTTTATCAAAGCGGTGGATGGTTCCTTAAAACAGTCGGTCAATAAGAGCGCCATGGAATTACTTGCACTTCCGTTGCCCTTTGAACTCAAGAACAAGACCAAGTCCTATATAGACGTAGTGGTCGATAGTTTTGCAACGGGTATTGCCGGGTTTATTTTAATATTTCTGGTTCGCGGTCTAAATCTGCCCTCAGTATATATTTCGGGCATTATCATCATTCTCCTTATCCTTTGGATCTATTTTGTCTACAAGGTTAGAAATGAATATTTCCAGACTTTCAGGGATAATCTGGCACTGGTACTAGACACTAAGGAACCTATTAAAAAGATAGAACTAAAGAAAGATTCTGCCATCAATGGCATGAAAAAGGTCTTTGAAAATGGCAGTGAATCCCAGTTACTCTTTATGCTTGGAAAATTACGTGAGCTCACCGACAAACGTTTTCTCCCAGAGGTTCAAAAGTTACTAAGGCATCCTTCCAATAAAGTGAAGACAGCTGCCATTCAGAATATGTATTTTTTGAACGATACCGCTGTGGTTACCGAAATTACTGATCTAATTGCCTCCAAAGACGAAGGTTTGATCACGGCTACGCTTGATTATTTACTTTTGCATGCCAATTCTCAAAAAGAGGTGGTATTTGACCATTACCTGGACCATTCAGATCCGTTGATCTCCAGAACCGCCTTATTTTGTTTAGCAAAAGAATCAAGGGATAATGTATTGCTGGCCAATAGCTACCAACTTAAAGAAAGACTCTTTAAACAAATTGAATTGGCTAAAGGCCATGGAGGAAATACCCATTTACTGCCAATTTTATTAAAGACTATAGGAGCGGCCAATATTCCTCAATTTTATCCGGAACTCTCAGCTGCCTTAAAAAGTACCGATAGAGTGTATCAGGCAGAAGCCATAAAAGCAATAGGTTTAAGCGTCTACCCACCTTTTATACTGGAACTGATCAACTTCTTGCCAGATAAAACAATGCGGCCAGTAACGGTAGAGGCATTAATAGCCTACGGGCAGCAACTGGGGCCATATTTATTAAAATTAGTAGAAAACAGATCGATCCCGCTACCTTTGAGCAGGTATATCCCATCTGTTTTAAAGAATCTGCCTTCACAACAGACAGTCACCGGACTCATGACATTATTGGATGATACCGATGTGACCATACGGCAGGAAGCGATCAGGGCCCTTAATGAATTAAAAACAAATTATCCACAATATCAGTTCGATCATTTAAAGGTAGTGCGGAATATCCTGGAGGAATGCAGGATGTACCATCATACGCTTTCTGCGATGCATACCCAGATCATTATTTCGTATCGGAACAGAACTAAATCCAGACAATTGGTAACAGATGAAGAACGAAATGCAAGATCTAGCCTGCTGGAACTGCTCGAAAGACGTTTGGATACCGGCCTGGAACGTATCTTTAAATTACTCGGTTTAAAATACGGCCCCAAGGATATCGAAATTGCCTATGAAGGGATCTTAAGCGAAAAGCAAGACGCACAGTCCAGAGCCATTGAATATCTGGACAACTTGCTCTATGGGGATTTAAAACGCAAGCTATTACCCATCATTGAAAATACTATTCTGGATGTTACTTCGGAAGAAGTTCAGCAAAACCTTATGGCTAAGGTCCCAACAGAATCTGAATGCTTTTTGAGCCTACTACAAGCAAATGATCACAAGATAAAACTAGCGGTGCTATTTCTCATAGGGCAACAAAAGAATATCAAATACAGACCCCTGGTTGAAATGATGCTTGTTAATGAAGACGATCGCATACGCGATTTCGCATCTCAAACCCTCAATAAGCTCCTGGCAGATTAACCCTTGCGTATCATTTTGTCTATCGCTGAGGCTAAATACATATGGTCTGAGGCAGAATTTTTTCGTAGCACGTTAGACATAAGTACTACCATATATTTGCAGTTATCCGGATGTTCTACAATAATAACAGAATTCATAAAATTCTGAACATTTCCCTCGTACTTGCCACAAGCTTCTCCATTGCTGCGGTCGCACTTATAAAGACTTCCTGATTTAAAATAAACCGCGGCTTCTTTTAAAGCCGGGGCTTGAGCATAGCGGATCCGCCTGTCTGTCATATACATCAGCCTTTTCATCTCCAAACTGGAGGCCTCATCCACCACATTTCCCTGCTCCAGCATCACCAGAAATTTCATAAGACCCAGAGGTGTCCCAATGCTGCCACCTTTATCTCCCACATAGGTGTTAGCACCCTTTGTGAAGAAACTTCCCAACCGCCATTCATCTGTGGTAATACCCAAAGCTCTTAAAGGAAGATTCACTACATCATTTCCCAGATCGGTAAGCTCTTTCTTTGGGGTTTCCTTAAAATACGCCATTGCCTGCTCTTCTGTGAGTTCCGGATAGGCACTTCCAAAAGCCGCCATAAGCAATGCTTCTCTCCAAACAATACTGGCAGCACCATTATTACTTACAGAAAGCATATGATCTACCCATTCATACAAGGTAAAGACATCAGAGGCTATTACCTGGCGCTTTACCAAGGTATTCTTCTCAATATTGTAAATAGGTACCGTATGTTCATCTGTAAGACCCCACACACCGGCTTTCACTGATTTGTTCTTTAGAAGCACTATCCTATCTTCCCATGAGTCAGGATAAATATTCTGCAACTGCGTAAATAGGGCAACTAATACGGCAAGCTTTCCAACACTGCCGGGTTGGTACCCCAGGGTTTCATTTCTATGAGCATAACGCACATTGGCAGGGTCAGAAATATCCAGAATACTCAGGGAATAACTCTTATCCAGGCCTCTGAACAAGGTGCTGATCTCTTTTTGAAGCTTATCATCTTCCTTAAAGAATGAAGTAACACTATCAGTCCTTAGGGTTGTTAATTGAAGGTTTATATCCTCCCATGATTTTAAAGCGCCGGCAGGAAGAGGAGTGGTAGTCTTTATTTCTCCCAACTGTATTAATTCTAGTCTTTTAAGGCGTTTTATCCCGGTACGTTCATACCCATCAATAGGATATATGAACGCAATTAACAGTAAAAGAAGTACCGGAAGGGTAAATAACTTTATGGCTGTGTACATCTTATAATTTTGTTGAGAGTTGAATATTCTTATCGTTTTGGATCCTGGGGGTAATAGATTCCAAATAAGCAGAACCCAGGGCCTTTTTATTTTCTACAAAAGGCCTGATCTGGAAAAGCCATAATTTATTGTTCTTAAACCCTAGTTCCACGTCGTAGGCCCCCTTATAATCAGATTTGGTGGCCTTTGGAAGAATCTCTCGCAGGGTAGTTGCAAAGTTTCGCAATTGACCAATATTGGTCTCATTGAGAATAGGACTCTGAAGCGATGCGATCTCTCTTGATGTACCTCCGGAAGTTGGCAATCTATTGTAATACAGATCCCTGGCCGGTGCCAGAAGTAGTGAAGCGCCTTCCTCGATCAAACGCGTCTCAGCAGCCTGACCATCTACAGCTCCACCTGCACCTCTACTGAACGCAACGGTAAGGTCTTTTTCCGTACCCATGTTGATCCCTTTGGTGATCATTACTCCGGAATAATCCACATCTACACTGGGTATGACCAGAATAGAAGGGTATACATTCTCCGGATTCAAGAGGTATTTCTGTCTCCATTTAAAACTGCGTTCCGTATAGGGAGAAGCCCACACATCTTTGATTCCCTGTAAGATCTTTTCTTTGTCTACCGTATTAAATATGGTAAGATTGAGCCCCGCACCGGTAAAGTCTTTCAGATCTTCCATATTGGTATCACTCCTCAGGAAAACTGGTATGTTTCCCAAGTCCTCTCCTAAAACATCTTTAAAATTATCCTCAAGATCTGCCATAAATGACTTTTTTAAGGGCATTGATTTGGTCGCTGCTCTTAATATTTCAAGTCTTTCTAACTGAAACTGTTCTACTCCTTGTTCCGCATTACCAGCGGAACGCATTTGCTCGGCTTCGGCAAACATGGCATTGAGAAAATCCCAATAGGAACCATTATTCCCTGGCATTTCCTGATCCATGTGTTCTTTGAAGATCCCGAAAGGGATCACAAGGCCTTCTACCACATCCTCCGGGTACATTTTCTTTAATTGTCCTAAATTAGCAGCCTTGGGTCCGCATAGTTTTCCGGAGTTAGAGGCATCTAC
>NZ_JBATLB010000248.1:0-11836 GCF_049669965.1 Muriicola sp.
CTGGGACGCGCCGAAATCATAGCCCAGACCGTTGTGAGTTATTAACTAATCTTACTTCTAAATGAAAAAATCCCCAATCTTTTTAGTTTGCTTCTTGCTTTTAACTAGTTGTCTCAAGGAATCGCATACTCGGTTTTCTATGGAGGAAAACCAAGTGATTCTTGTAATTACTCAAAACACAACAAAAGAGGAATTAGCACAAATCGCTGCTGAGTTAAAGGCGAAAAGAAATATTGATATTGACTATTCAAAATCTCAATTCCTATCCAATGGGAAGATATCAGAGGTATATTTAAAAGTGGATTGCAACGATGGCTTCAAAGGATCTACTCATTATAGTTCTTCTGGCCTAAAGTTTCAAAATGTTGGTTTTATGAGAGACTACAGGCCTGACAGTAGTAAAGTCTTTCATATTGGAAAAATGTAGATAACAACTCACAACAAAGAACTGAGCTGAAAAACAAATAAAATTCAGTTCAATCTACCCACAAAATTCGGATCGTAATCCATCCCTGACCTTGATATTCCATAGGCCTGTTTGATTAGTTTATTACACACAGCAATCAGTGCCAGTTTTTTGCTCTTTCCCTTTAAAACTATCCTGTCAAATAATGCCTTGCATTGAGGGTTATGAATACTGGCGGTAAAACTGCACAGAAAAAGATGATTGCGTAGCAAAGGGTCCCCGATCTTGCTTATCCTGGACCTGCCCCTTACACTGCTGCCTGAACTCCTTTCATTGGGAGCCAATCCAAAAAAGGAAGATACCTGGGACGCACTCTCGAAATCACGGAACCCATTGGTAGATACTATCAAGATCATGGCCGTTTTCCTCCCTATTCCGGGTATGGTGTTCAACCGCGAATAAAGGTCTTGTTCATTCGACCTTATCAACTGCTCCATTTCATGTTCGAGCAGATCTATTTCCTTGTCCAATTGTTTTATCTGTCGCTGTATCGATCTTACAAGCTTACCCTTTGCCTGCCCACCTGTCAATAAGGAATGTAGCATGTTCTTAAGGGCCGTTCGCTGTTTGAAATAAAGTCTGATGCCACTTTGATTTCTTTTACATTCCACAATATAAGAAGCCTCCGGGGACCATAACAACAACGGTTGTTCCTCTGCATATCCGCATATCATCCTCGCATCGCTCTTGTCCGTCTTGACTTGGTTCAGCTTCATCTGTATGAAACGTTTAATGACCAAAGGGTTGACAACACTCAATGAAATTCCCTCTTCATAAAGGTAAATGGCCAAACGCTGGTGGTAACACCCCGTGGCCTCCATAACACACCAATGGTTTGCGGTTAGTCTTTTCTTGAAAAAGCAAAAACCTTTTTGGTTATTCTCAAATTGAAAATGGCCCGTGAGGGAATCATAAACATCTATGGTATCCTTTGAGATGTCGATCCCTACAAAAATTGTAATTTTATCCATATCTTGATTTTATTAAGAACAATACCAAGGGCATACAGCATCCTAAAAACAGGTTCCAAAGACCTAGAGAACTGATCGTATTGAATTGGTAAAAGAGCGGGGATTTTCATTGTTGACGGAATCGGAAGTTCCTACGGCTATAGTAACCTTACTCCGCTCTTTTGTTCTTTGGTTATCACTAAGATAAATTAATGAATAACAAACTTAGGACGGCTATAAGTAATTGCTTGCTCTCGCCTTCTTCTGAATCCCGATAGTTATCGGGACTCGCGGATTTTGCTTCGCCAGTTCGCACTGCGTGCTCGTGTCAGTTTGGTGTGTACTTGTAGAGTTTAGTGTTAACCCACGCAACTACTCATAGGTACTGTTCAGATTCTAAGAGAACCATAGAAGGGCGGGAATTCTATGAAACGATATCACCTGTGTATCTAGCCAAGACCTCTCTGTCCCTTCTATTTATATAGCTCTTATTGGTAAAAAGGAAACTACTATATTTATGAATAATAATAGCCCGTATATAAACATACGAGCCGAGACCGTTAGCGGCAATTATGACAAAACAAAAAAGATGAAAAATATTACAGCACTTTTATTATTAATTATCCTTTTTGGGTGTCAAAATCAGGATAATAAGAATACACAAACTAATGAAAGCACAACAAGGGTTCAAGAAAAAAATATTGTCGAATTAGGTGGTGAAGAGCAATATGTAGAAATGACAGGTTCTTCAAATCAATCACCTGTATTACTTTTTTTACATGGTGGGCCAGGTTGGCCGCAGACTCCACATTTGAGATATTTTAATGCTGATTTGACTAACGAAATGATTTTAGTTTCCTGGGATCAAGCAGGGTGTGGTCAATCTTATATGCATAATCCCAATCCGAAAAACCTAAGTCCTGAAAGTTTGGTCAATGATGCACATGAGTTGACGCAGTATCTAAAAAAGAAATTCAATAAAGAAAAAATATTTCTTGTGGGTTTTTCCTATGGTAGTGTTATTGGAATGAACTTAGCCGAAAAATACCCTAATGATTATTACGCCTATATTGGTGTCTCGCAGGTGATAAGTGTACCAGAAAGCTGGGACGTTTCCATGCAATGGTTGAAGGAGAAAGCCCAACAAAAAAATGATACAACAGCGTTAAGGCAGTTGGGTTTAATCGACAAAAAGGACAGCACTGTTTGCGCTACAATTTTGGATTGCTTTATGAGCAAGTACGAACTTGTAGTAAAATATGGAGGAACAGTTTACGATACGGCTATTGCAAAAGAAATTGAGAAAGCGGAAACGATGTATGAAGATTATAAAGACTATGACTGGTTTGAAGCCTTTAACTACACCTCGGCTCGAATGGATGGCGTAGCCTTCACCACGGACATTTCAGATATCACAGAATTAAAGATACCTGTGTATTTTTTGGGCGGTCGTCATGACTGGAACTTACCCAGTGTAGTGGCAGAAACCCATTTAAACAAAATGACAGCTCCTGAAAAGAAATTTATTTGGTTTGAAAAATCAGGACATGAATTAGCGGATGAGGAGGCTAAGAAATTTAATCAAACCATCATTGAAATCGTGAAAGAAAAAAGCCGCTAACAACACCTATACGCAATGCCCTGTGGGACACTGCGCATAGCCAAACCGTTTGTGCCATTTGAGAAAACCCGAAAGAATTAATGAATAGACCGACTAAAATTACTCTATTTGGTTTTTGCATCGTCAAATTAGTTCTTCATTTAATAGCTGACAGCTATTCAGGGTTTCAAGGAGACGAACTGCTACATATTGAAACGGGAAATAACCTGGCTTTTGGGTTTATGGAGTTTCCACCAATTATCGGATTATTGGCATTTATCCAGAACTTATTGCAATCCACATCCGTTTTTGCACATCACATTTTTGCCCATATTGCTGCAATTTTAACGCTCATTTATGTTTCCAAAATCACTATTGAATTAGGGGGGGAAACGAAAGCAATTTTCTTGGTTTTATTGTGTATCATCATCGCCCCAGCATTTGGACGTTCGCAACAGTTATTTCAACCTGTGGTTTTTAGCCAATTCTTTTGGGTTCTGAACTTCTTCTTTCTAACTAAATTTGTTAAAAGTCTTGACCGAACATATTTATGGCTGCTGACCTTTGGCGCGGCATTGGCATTTTTAACTAAATACAATGCTGTCTTTTTCATTTTCGGAGTTTCATCCCTATTGCTTTTTAAATCGACAAGGCAAGCATTAATAAAGCAAAATTTTTGGTGGAATATTATCGTCTTTATCATTTTGATAAGCCCAAATATCATTTGGCAAATCGCAAATGATTTTCCTGTTCTTAAAATGTTTGACCGACTTTATGAAACTCAATTGGATAGACAGGCACCTCCTGAAGTTTTACAAGGCCTTCTTGTGGCATTAAATCCTTTAACATTGCTCATTACTATTCCAGCAATCGTTTCAATGTTCCATCATTCAATGAAAAGCTATAGACCGTTAACGGTATCAATTCTATTATCTATTATCTTTTTAGCATTCAGTCAAGGAAAGGGATATTACTTTTATCCTATTGCACTGACAATTTTACCGTTTGGTGGCGTATTTTGGGAACAAAATATTCTACCAAAAAGAAAATGGTTGATTTATCCAATCGGAATTTTACTTGCAATTGGTGTCTTTTTAATTCCTTTTGGGGTGCCTGTATTTCCATTGGAAAGTTATTTAAAACACGACTATCCGTATGAAAACAGAGATGTTGTAAAGGGTGGTCAATTCAATGTCAGATTTGAGGAAAGGTATTCAAAAGAGAAATGGGCTGTTACATTAAAGGAATTGAAGACTGTATACGACAGCCTGCCAAATCCAGAAAAAAACAACACCATAATTTGGGGAAAACATTACGCACAGGCAGGAGCAGTGAATTTGTTTAACGAGAGGTATGATTTGCCAAAAGCATTTTCTTTACACGGTAGTTTCTACAATTGGGTTCCAAAAGGAGAGATGCCTGAAACCACAATATGTTTAGGTTACAATGTTGGCGACTTTTTTAACGAGTATTTTGACGAAGTAACTGAAGTAAAAACCATTTATAATCCCTATTCGGAGAATGAAGAAGAGTTACAGCAACATATCTACATTTGCAAAAAACCGAAACAAACATATGACGAGTTAAAAACATTATTTAAAGGCCGAGTATTTGAATAAAAAAGGCACACAACAATGTATAAGAGCAATATCGGGTTATGTGGTTAATCGATGGTCTGTGCTTTTAATAAATTTTGGTAGTGACGGACAGTTAATCGCCTTGATATCTGCTACCGCTTTTGTACTTTACCGTTGGAAACAATTAAGAAAAACATGCATAGAATTTCTATTATAATTTTCCTAAACTTCTTTGGAATCATTTGCTATGGACAAAACCAAGCAATTAAAAACGCTTCCATCTGGAATGGCGAAAAAATGATAAAAAAAGATATTTATATCATTGATACAAAACTGAGTTATATAGAACCTGCTGAGGTTGATACTACGATTGACTACTCAGGCAAGTTTATAGTACCAGCTTTTGGAGATTTTCACACACATTTATTTGATGGTGAATATTCAATAAAATATGACTCTCTATTTATATCTAAGGGACTATTTTATACCAACGACTTAGTCAACAACCCAGATGGAAGAGATGAAATGAAAAGTTATTTTAATGAAACTTCAACTGTTGATGTTTCCTATGCTAATGGTTGTTTGACCTCAAACTACGGACATCCAATCGAAGGATATGAACGAATGAGATTTAATTTTGGATGGAATATGACTGCCATTCAAAAGGATTCGTTAAAAGAAAGCAGATTTTATGAAAATAAGACATACTACATTGTTGATAATGAGGAACAAGTGAACGTTAAAATAGACATGTTGGAGTCAACTAACCCCAATTTCATAAAAATAATCCTTTTCAATAGTGAAGAATACTTACAGTCTGATACTATCCCTTTATTCAATAAGGGGTTAAATCCGAAACTACTTCCTTTAATAGTAGAAAGAGCAAATAGCATTAATACGAGAATTGTTGCCCATGTAGAATCGGAATTTGACTTACTAGTTTGTATGCAAGCAGGAATAAAGTATTTTGCCCATCTGCCACAGTATGGATTTGAAAATAGTAGGGATGAAAAAGGTAAGCTTCCAATAATTAGCGATAATACCTTATTTCTTATGAAAATGAATAATGTAAAAGTTAATCCAACTTTAAGTCGGACATTCTCGAACCTGATGTACCTACCTGAACAATATAGGCCAGACAGTATTTCTTTAAAGAAGATAAAGGATTTTCATCAATTGGCTATCAGGAAATTAAAAGAATATGATATTCCAATCTTAAGTGGTGCAGATTTTCCGAATCTTACCGCAGTTGACGAAATCCTGTACTACAATGAATTAAATATTTTTGAGCCTAAAGAGTTACTAAATATTCTGATAAATACGAGTATAGCCATATTTCCAAACCGAAAAATAGGCTTTATTGAAGAAGGATTCGAGGCTAATTTTCTTGTTTTAAATCAGGACCCTCTTTTAGACATAAAGGCTATTAAAACTATCGAAAGTAGGTTTAAGGCTGGTAAGAAACTGAATAAAACTATTGCCAACAACATAAATAAAAAATAGCGGAGTAACTGCTAAACTGAAAGTATAAGTAAAAAATTTAAAGTCAGTTATAATCCGAAAAGTAAGTGTATAAAAGCCGCTACTTTTCATTTCCAAAACTGTTAATTAGCCACAATTAGAAAAAATGAGGCTAGATAAGAACATTTTAGTATTTATCGTCACTCTATTATTATTCTCTTGTAAATCACGACAGAATGGCAAGGATACTTTTATCTCAATCGATGGGACAAAAATCGCATATGCCGATGAGGGAATAGGAGAACTTGTTTTGTTAATTCATGGTTTTATTGTTGATGGAGATGTTAATTGGGGCAAGTCTGAATTAAAAAAACAATTATTGAATCAAGGATATAGAGTAATTATTCCAGATTTAAGAGGTAATGGAAATTCCGATAAACCACAAAATGAAGATGCCTATAAAAATGATGCGGAAATAAAGGATTTAATGGCTCTTATTGACTATTTAGCTGTTGAAAACTATGTGGCTGTCGGGTACTCTCGGGGCTCAATTGTACTTGCAAATTTACTAACTAAAGATAATCGAATTACTAAAGCCGTTTTTGGTGGAATGGGAATTGGGTTCACTAATCCAAATTGGAATAGGAGAATCGATTTCGGAAACGTCTTTTCAGGACGAACTGAACCTAATGAAATGACTAGAGGAGCTGTGAATTATGCAAAGAATGCCAATGTTGATTTTAAAATATTAGGATATCTACAGGATTATCAACCAGAAACAAGTATTACAGAACTTAACAAGATTAGTATAAAGACTTTGGTAATTTGTGGAGATAAAGATATAGACAATGGAAATCCCAAAGAACTACAAATGGAATTACCGAATAGTAAGTTAAGTCTTGTGAACGGAGACCATATGAGTACCTTCAATTCCAAAGGTTTCGCTGAATCAATTATTAACTTTCTGAATGAAAAATAACTGTGGCTAACAATGAATAACCGCAATTTGCTGCGCTGTTCGCTTCGCTCGGAACGGCGGACCATTGGTTCTTAATAAATGAGATCCTACAAGTTGATAATTTACTAACTTACGAACCGCAACTGAGGGTTATACGAGACCGTTGGCGTGCATTCTACAAACAAGAAGTAAACTCAAGTAAAAAATAAAATATTATGAAAATACAGCTCAACACTGACAAAAACATTCAGGGAACAGAGACTCTAGAAACGATTGTATCTGAAAAAATCAATCATGAATTAAAACACTTTGCCGACAAAATATCTCGAATTGAAGTACATCTTTCCGACCAGAATGCTCTTAAAGGAGGCCCAGACGATATACAGTGTAAAATAGAAGCTAGGGTAGAAGGTATGCAACCCGTGATGGTGGTAAGTAAAAATGGTTCAAAAGAAAAAGCAGTTGATGTTGCTGTCAACAAGATGAAGGCGACATTGAGCACTGTATTTGGGAAAATGAAAAATAAATAACGACACGCCAACAAAACCTATACGCAATGCCCTTCGGGACACTACGTAGCCAAACCGTTCTGTTTAATTTTGAAGCAATGAAAAGAATACTTATCCTAACATTTTTATTTATCATCCAAACCGGGTACGCACAAAATCATAAAAAGGAGTTGAATTCAGACTCGAATGTTAAATTTTTCGTTGGCAGTGAAGTAATGAACGCTGAAGACCAGGCGGAAAAACGAATAATTCAATTATGGAAAGACTACTTGTTGGAAGGAAAATTTCAAGATGACCAATCCCCATATTGGTCTTTTGATAACATGAAAATACCTGATGAATATCTATGGGCTGTCGGAGTTCAAAATTTAAACTCCAGAGAATATAAAGTGCAATGTAAAATAATTGGTGTTTTTCCGGCGGAAAATGATTTTTACGCTCTAAAAAGTGCTTTTACCCATATTGACGACAAAGGGGAAATACATTTGGACACCATCGTTTCAATATATGCCAAAAAATTCGACAATAAGTATTTACTTATTAGTAGCGCTGAATATTACAAAAGTGTTCTTGAACATCACAAAGTTGGCAACATAAATTATTACGTGCATCCTTTCCACAAATTCAATCTTGATGAAGCCAATAAAATGAACGAATTCAATGTTTTTTTGGCTCAGGAGTTTAATGTAGAACCTATGGAATTTGACTATTTCGTTGCTAATAACGCGCGGGATATTGTAGACATTTGGGGTTATGAATACATGAAAAAAATGTATATCCCTGTTCAGACGGGCGGTGTTGCGAGCGTTCAAAATAAATTGATTTATGCAGGGAATAATTCGGAATACTATCCCCATGAATTGGTACATCTTTACACTTTCGACTTACTTCCAAAGGATTATCATTTTTGGATTGGAGAAGGCATAGCCACCTTTTATGGAGGTAGCGGCGGATATTCACTGGATTGGCATATTGATAAATTACGGATTTTTTTAGCTAACAACCCAGATATTGATTTGTCGGACTTAGACAATTTGGACAAAGAAATCCCCAATGGGGAGCATAAAACAGACTTTAGATACGTTATTGGCGGATTTCTAATGAAAAAGATTTACGAAAAATATGGCGTTGATGGATTTTTTGAGGCACTCCAAGTGGAAGGAGGCAATGTAAAGGAGTTTTACAAATCCAATGGTACCAATGATTCCTTTTTCGATTTTATCGATAAGAAATTGGGAATAGATAAAAATGAGTTCGACAGTTACATAAAAAAGGAATTAAAAAACTAAACACAACAACGTCTATAATTCATCACGCCACCGGCGTGACAAAATAATAGCCAGGACCTTTGTACAACATTCACAAATAAATAGTTAAAACAGGAAGACCAAGAATGAAAAGAAGAGACTTCAATATAAACATGGCATTGGGAGTGATTGGAGCAACCGCAGTGGTTTCAGGTTGTGAATCCAAAAGTAAATCAAAACTGATAGCTCCTTGCGACGAACCTTTTCTGGTTACAGTAGAATTAAGTAACCAAATGTATGCAAAGGCCTTAGAAATTACAAAGAAAAAGGTGCGTGGAGGGGATAGCGAACCTTTTTTTAAAAAGCCTTTTGTTGACGCAGCTTTTTCTGACAATATATTTCTTTGGGACACTTGTTTCATTGTATGTTTTGCCAAATACCATTTAGATTCATTACCTGTTTATCAGGCGCTTGATAATTTTTATAACCGTATTGAGCCTGATGGGTTTATCTGTAGGGAGTATCGAAATGATGGTAGGCCACTCTGGCCAAAAGACCATCCGGTTTCCATAAACCCCCCATTGCTTGCCTTTGCTGAAACCGAACTTTATTCGGTTAAAAAAGACCTGGAGCGCTTGAAAAATGTATATCCTATCCTTAAAAAAAATTTTGAATTTCACGTGGCCCGCTATCAGGGGGAAGATAAATTGTTTTGGGGCGATACCTTAGGTATGGGAATGGATAATATCCCGCGATTTCCTCGTGGCTGGACAACAGAAGAAGGCAACGGTATGACGCACAAAGAACTAGATGATAAATTGGGTAAGATGAGTGGCTCTACAGGTGAGGAGAAACTGAACAAATTTATTGAAGAATATGTTGGTACGTTACAAGGCGTGTGGAACGAGGAAGGCCGCCTGGTAGATTTAACTGCCCAGATGGCTATGTTCGCACTACAACTGAAATTTATTGCACAAGAAATCAATGAAACATCGGATATTGCCTCGTACGACCTTTTTCATGCTGAAGTAAGTAAGGCCTTAAATGACAAGTGCTGGAACGAAACGGATAGTTACTACTATGATTTAGGTTACGACAAGCAAATCAAACGTAAACACATAGGCATGTACTGGACCTTATTGGGCAAATTAGTCCCCCCAGAGAAAATAGATTCCTTTCTGGGCCATTTGACCAATCCAGATGAATTTTACAGGAAGATACCACTCCCTGCATTGTCTGCAGATGACCAGGATTATAAAGGCTGGGGCGATTATTGGCTGGGAGGAGTATGGGCACCAACCTCCTATATGGTGCTAAAAGGGCTGACTGGCAATGGAAAACAAGAATTGGCACAAGACTTAGCTCAAAAAACATATGATGCCGTAGCTCAGGTCTTTGAAGCGACCAATACTTTTTGGGAAAATTATGCCCCTGATCTGATTTCATACGGTATGCCAGCTAAAAAAGACTTTTGTGGTTGGACCGGGTTGGTGCCCATTGCAATCTACAGGGAATACATTGAAAAGAAATAAAAAAAAGCATTGCACTCATTCCAAAAAAAGAAGCGAGCTTCTTTTTTGAAACTCGCTTATACTTCCACTTTTTTGTGGTTTATATGTACCTCGGGTGGGAATCGAACCCACACTCCCGAAAGAACTGGATTTTGAATCCAGCGCGTCTACCAATTCCGCCACCGAGGCAATAAATAGTTACTTTTTATCTCTTAGTTGTTCTAATTGTTCTTTTCTAATTAATACTTCATCCAGTTCTCTAGCGCACCTGCCTGCCGGCAGGCAGGTCTACCTCCCGATAGGTATCGGGACAGCCACTGAGGCAAAGGGACTGCAAAGCTAAAAAATATTTCTATTTAGTAGCTTAAAATTCTATCCATTTATCCTGAAGAAGCCAAATAAATTCCTAAATTTGCACCTCCTTTGGAAAAAGGGACGCTAAAAAACTAGCGAACAAGCCATTAGCTATGCCATATCAAGTTCCAGAACCAAAAATTTTTGCCTGCTCCCAGAGCATGGTGCTTGGTGAAAAGATCGCCAAATCCTATGGTGCGGAATTGGGGAAGGTATTGTTCTCGCGCTATAGCGACGGGGAGTTTCAACCCTCCTTTGAAGAATCTATCCGAGGCACCCGTATCTTTATCATTGGTTCTACCAATCCCGGTTCTGAGAACTTAATGGAAATGTTACTGATGATAGATGCCGCCAAAAGGGCATCTGCCAGGCATATAACAGCCGTTATACCTTATTTTGGATGGGCGCGGCAAGACAGGAAGGACAAACCCAGAGTGCCTATTGCGGCCAAGCTAGTTGCTAAAATGCTGGAGACAGCTGGCGCCACAAGGATCATAACCATGGACCTGCATGCCGATCAGATACAGGGATTCTTTGAAAAACCGGTAGATCATTTGTTTGCCTCTACCCTCTTTCTCCCGTATTTAAAAAAGCTGGGGCTTAAGAATTTGACCATTGCTTCGCCGGATATGGGTGGTTCCAAAAGAGCCTATGCCTATTCCAAGGCCTTATCCTGTGATGTTGTTATTTGTTACAAACAGCGGGCCAAGGCAAATACCATCTCTCATATGGAGCTCATTGGAGATGTAAAAGATAAGAACGTGGTTCTGGTTGATGATATGGTAGACACCGCAGGAACGCTTACCAAGGCAGCCGATCTGATGATGGAACGTGGCGCTTTAAGCGTGCGGGCTATCACAACCCATGGGTTGCTCTCAGGCAATGCCTATGAAAAAATAGAAAAGTCGAAATTATCGGAATTGATAATTACTGATTCTATTCCAAGTAAGGCAAATAGCGATAAAATAAAGGTGCTTAGTTGTGCCGATCTGTTCGCAGATGTTATGCACAGAGTGCATCATAACACTTCTATAGCCTCAAAATTTTTAATGTAAAAATTAATTTAAATATACATAATGAAGTCAATTACAATCAAAGGATCAAAAAGAGAAAGCGTGGGCAAGAAAGCAGCGAAGGCCCTACGTAATGCTGGAATGGTCCCTTGCGTGGTCTACGGAGGGGAAAAACCGCTACACTTTTCAG
>NZ_JBATLB010000249.1:0-5521 GCF_049669965.1 Muriicola sp.
AAATATTTCCAATTGAACATGCCTCTGCGGTAGTAGAATGGGGAGAAATTACGATGTATATTGATCCTGTGGGAGGAGCCGAGCTCTATGCAGCCTATCCCAAACCCGATCTTATCCTTATCACAGATATCCACGGAGATCATTTAAATATAGAAACCTTGGACGGCCTGGATACCGCTGGTTCTAAGATCATTGTTCCTCAGGCGGTTGCTGATCAATTACCGGTAGAATTTGCCACACAGATCGATGTTTTAAACAATGGGGATTCCAAAGAACGCTACGGGGTGACAATTGAAGCCATTCCTATGTACAACCTGAGAGAGGAGGCCAAGGATTTCCATGTAAAAGGAAGAGGCAATGGGTATGTTATAACTTTAGGGTCCGAACGCCTATACTTTTCCGGAGATACAGAAGATATCCCAGAAATGAGGGCACTGAAGAATATAGATAAGGCCTTTATTTGTATGAATCTACCCTATACCATGACGGTAGACAAAGCCGCGGAGGCTGCACTGGCCTTTAAGCCTGTACAGGTGTATCCGTATCATTTCAGAGGCCGGCCGGATGTAAGCGATGTAAGCGAGTTTGAAGCATTGGTGAATGCAACGAATCCCAGTATTGAGGTAGTGATACTCGACTGGTATCCTAACGACCCTTATTAGAGGGATACGATTACCTGATAAGTTTTTTGTACTTCAGACGTTTTGGGATAAGATCACCCCCAAGGCGTTTCTGTTTATTTTCTTCATACTCAGAAAAGGAACCTTCAAAGAAATAGACTTCGGAATCGCCTTCAAAAGCCAGGATGTGCGTGCATACCCTATCCAGGAACCACCTGTCGTGCGAAATGATCACCGCACAACCCGCAAAATTCTCTAACCCTTCTTCCAGGGCCCTGAGCGTGTTGACATCCAGGTCGTTGGTTGGCTCATCCAGAAGGAGCACATTGCCCTCTTCCTTCAAGGTCATCGCCAGGTGTAGTCTGTTTCGTTCCCCTCCCGAAAGCATATTTACCCTTTTATTCTGTTCACTCCCGGAAAAATTAAACCTGCTCAGATACGCCCGGGAATTTACTTGTCTTCCCCCCATCATGATGAGTTCCTGCCCATCACTGAAATTTTCCCAAATAGTTTTCTCCGGATCTATATTAGAGTGACTTTGATCCACATAGGCAAGTTTGGCTGTTTCCCCCACTTTAAACTCTCCCTTATCCGGGGAGATCTCTTTCATGATCATTTTAAAGATAGTAGTCTTACCGGCCCCGTTAGGTCCTATGATCCCTACGATCCCCGCCTGCGGGAGTTTAAAATTAAGATTGTCATACAGCAACTTATCCTCAAAACCTTTACTAACTCCTGTGGCTTCAATTACATTGGTCCCCAGTCTTGGCCCATTTGGAATATAGATCTCCAGTTTCTCATCCAGTTGTTTTTGATCCTGACTCAGTAATTTGTCATAATTATTTAAACGGGCCTTTTGTTTGGTTTGTCTTCCTTTGGCTCCCTGCCGCACCCACTCTAGCTCGCGTTCCAGTGTTTTTTGACGTTTGGAGGCTTGTTTGCTTTCCTGAGCAAGCCGTTTGGACTTTTGATCGAGCCAGCTGCTGTAATTACCTTTCCATGGAATACCTTCTCCCCTATCCAATTCCAGGATCCAACCAGCTACGTTATCCAGGAAGTACCTGTCGTGAGTTACAGCGATCACCGTTCCTTTATACGCGGCCAGATGGTGTTCTAGCCAATGTACAGATTCTGCATCCAGGTGGTTGGTGGGTTCATCTAATAAAAGAATCTCGGGTTCCTGCAATAGGAGTCGGCATAAAGCCACCCTCCTGCGTTCACCCCCGGACAAGACGCTTATTTTCTTGTCGGGTTCCGGAGTTCTTAAGGCATCCATAGCGATCTCCAGCTTGGTATCTAGCTCCCAGGCATTAGCAGCATCTATCTGATCCTGCAAGGCTGCCTGTTTATCCATCAGTTTTTGCATCTTATCTGCATCCTCATACACTTCGGGAAGACCAAACATATCATTGATCTTATTGTACTCATCCAGGATGGCCACCGTTTCGGAGACTCCCTCTTTTACTATATCCAGGACAGTCTTAGACTCGTCTAACAAAGGTTCCTGTTCCAAATATCCCACCTTGTAGCCGGGGGAAAAAACAACATCTCCCTGATAATTCTTATCTGTACCAGCAATGATGCGCAGTAAGGTTGACTTACCAGAGCCATTGAGTCCCAGTATCCCGATCTTGGCACCGTAGAAAAAACTTAGGTATATATTCTTAAGAACAGGAGTATTGGCATTCTTGTAGGTTTTGGTCACTCCGGACATGGAGAATATGACCTTTTTATCGTCTGACATCAGTTAAAAATGGATTAGTGAAAAAGATAGTTTTTCGAAGGAATAGAAAGAGGGCTTATACGCGACCCTTCAAGGCATTAAATACCCATGCAATGGCAAAGAAACCTACTCCAACAGAAGCAAATCCGTAACCGGCAATATCATCATATCTAAAAGCACCGAGTGCTATTAATGCTAAACCTACTATAATCATTATAAGTGTTGCCCATGCTAAGACCGTATTTTTGTCCATCCCCATAAAATTTCATTTAGTTCAATTCAAATATCGTAAAAACCGTCGAAAATTAATCCTAATAATTAAACTTTATCATTCAAAAGGAAAGCGAATACCGGCCTTCGCACGAATCTTGTCTAAAAGTCCCACAAGCTCAAGGCTATGGGTATGAGACCATAAAGGGCTTTCAATTCTTTTTTCATAAAGACAACGGTGTACCTCTTCAATTTCATAGGTATACCCCTTCCCTACTGTTGGGAGATCTAATTTTGTTGTTTCTGTCCCTTTGATCACGGAGATGGCTTGTGACTCATGCCATCTGGTATGAATAACAATGGTGCCATCTGTGCCGGCCACACTCGCCTCCATGGCACTATTGGAACTTAATCCACTAAATAGAAGTGCATGGGCCTCAGGATAGGTAAATTGGATGGCGATCTGTATTTCCGCTCCGGTTTCGTGATACTTTGCGGAAGTTTCTATGCTGTCCGGGATCCCCAATAGTAAATAGGCCAGAAAGACCGGATAGATCCCAATGTCTAACAATGAGCCTCCCGCCAGGGCTGGATTGAGTAAACGACCTTTCGGATCTCTGTCTATTCCATAAAAAGCAAAATCTGCATGCAAGTACCCAATATTCCCGATTTCCCCTGCATCTACCAGTTCTTTTGTCTTTTGTATGGCAGGAATAAACCTACTCCACAGAGCCTCCATCAAAAATACATTGTGCTTCTTTGCGGTGTCTACCAATAGTTTCACCTCTTTAAGGTTCACCCCCAAAGGTTTTTCGCATAGCACATGCTTCCCGTGTTGCATGGCCATTAGACTCCACTTAAGATGTTCTGAGTGAGGAACGGCAATATAAACAGCCTCTACTTCTTCGCATTTAAAAAGCGCCTCATAGGAATCAAACGCATTAGGAACTTTAAATTCTTCTTTAAAAGAGATCGCTTTTTGAATGGACCTTGAAGCCACTGCCATCAGAGCAGCATCGTGAACTAGAGCAAGATCCTTTGCAAACTTTTGGGCGATATTTCCTAGACCAATGATCCCCCAGCCAACGCTATTAGCCATATATCCTTCTTATTTTTATCAAAGTTAATGAATATTACTGCTTATATTTAGAGACCAATAGAAACAGTAAAGATTACATGGACATTACCTTCAATATCAACGAAGATCACAACAAACAAAAACGTTCAGAACTTAAAAAACAACTTGCCAAAGTAGCCTTAGGCGGGGGTAAATCCCGCATTGAAAAACTTCATGCCCAAGGTAAAATGACAGCAAGGGAACGGATCAGCTATTTAGTTGACAAGGATTCAGAACAGATTGAAATCGGAGCTTTTGCGGGCCAGGGAATGTATGAGGAACACGGAGGTTGCCCTTCGGGCGGAGTGGTAGTGGTAATTGGCTATGTACAAGGAAGACAATGTATCATTGTGGCCAATGACGCAACCGTAAAAGCGGGTGCCTGGTTCCCAATAACAGGGAAAAAGAATCTAAGGGCCCAGGAGATCGCTATTGAAAACAGATTACCCATTATCTACCTGGTAGACAGTGCGGGTGTTTACTTGCCCATGCAAGAACAAATATTTCCGGATAAAGAGCACTTTGGAAGGATCTTTCGGAACAATGCGGTAATGAGTAGTATGGGAATACCCCAAATTGCTGCGGTTATGGGAAGTTGTGTTGCCGGAGGTGCTTATTTGCCTATCATGAGCGATGAAGCCCTGATCGTAGATAAAACGGGAAGTATCTTTTTAGCAGGAAGTTACCTGGTAAAGGCAGCTATTGGGGAAAATATAGACAATGAAACCCTGGGGGGTGCCACAACGCATTGCGAAATTAGTGGCGTTACGGATTACAAGGCAAAAGACGATAAGGATGCCCTGGATACCATAAAAAATTTACTGGATAAATTTGGAGATTCCACCAAAGCCGGGTATAACAGAAAAAAGTCGAGCCTCCCAAAGGAAAAACAAGACGATATCTTTGGAATTTTACCAAAGTCTAGGACGGACCAGTACGATATGCTGGAGATTATTAAACGCCTGGTGGACAATTCAGAATTTGAACAGTACAAAGAGGGTTATGGAAAGACTATCCTAACCGGCTATGCAAGAATAGACGGCTGGGCTGTGGGTATCGTTGCCAATCAACGTAAGGTAATCAAGACTAAAAAGGGGGAAATGCGTTTTGGAGGCGTCATTTATTCCGATTCTGCAGACAAGGCAACCCGGTTTATAGCCAATTGCAATCAAAAGAAGATTCCTTTAGTCTTTTTGCAAGATGTGACCGGGTTTATGGTGGGAAGTAAAAGTGAGCATGGAGGAATTATAAAGGATGGTGCCAAAATGGTGAATGCCGTAAGTAATTCTGTGGTCCCTAAATTTACCGTCATCATTGGCAACAGCTATGGAGCCGGTAATTATGCCATGTGTGGCAAGGCGTACGATCCAAGACTCATAGTGGCCTGGCCAAGCGCAGAACTGGCGGTAATGAGCGGAAATTCGGCTGCCAAGGTACTTTTGCAGATAGAAACTGCTTCCTTAAAGAAACGAGGTGAAAAGATCACCCCAGAAAAAGAGGCAGAACTGTTCAACAAGATCAAAGAACGGTACGACAACCAGATCTCTCCCTATTTCGCAGCTGCCCGTTTATGGACAGATGCCATCATAGATCCCCTGGATACCAGGAAATGGATCTCCATGGGGATTGAGGCAGCTAATAACGCCCCGATTGAAAAAGCCTTTAATATGGGAGTATTACAGGTGTAAGGAGAAATAGTTCTAAGATCGTTCGAGTCTGATGTTAATAAACTTCTTTTTAAGGATCACCACAGTCAATTTTTTCATTCCCTGTGCTACAAATTGAAGCATATCTCCTTCATCGGCCTCAATTTCGTAATTTCCTTTTTCATTGGTGTTTACTGTAACTCCC
>NZ_JBATLB010000250.1:0-3619 GCF_049669965.1 Muriicola sp.
CCATAAAAGAAAAGATCTTTCAGCCTTTTTTCACCACCAAACCTAGTGGGGAAGGAACCGGTCTTGGCCTGAGCTTAAGTTATGATATCGTAAAGGCTCATGGCGGGGAACTTAAGGTGAATACCCGGGAAGGGGAAGGCACCGAATTCACCATTCTTTTGCCCATTTTACAAACCAAAAAATCAATAAAGAATTAAAAAAAACAACTGCATGAAAATTTTAGTGGTAGATGACGAACAAGATGTACAAATGCTTTTCCAGCAACGCTTCAGAAAAGAGATAAAAAGCGGGGCCCTAAATTTTGTCTTTGCTTTTTCCGGGGAAGATGCACTGAAGGTCATGAACAGTATGCAACACGAGGCTGTGTTGATCCTGTCAGACATTAATATGCCCGGCATGAGCGGCCTGGATCTTTTAGAAAAGATCAAGAAAGACTTTGTAAAACCCCCGCCGGTAGTGATGATGATCACAGCCTATGGGGATGAAGAAAACCGCAGTACGGCAAAGCGCTTGGGAGCAGACGACTTTCTGACCAAACCATTGGATTTCACGCTTTTAAAAAGCAAGTTAACAACCCTTACATAATGGCTAAGATACTGGTAGTAGACGATGAGACGGATCTGGAGGTTCTCATCAAACAGAAATTCCGAAAGCAGATACGGCAAAATGAATACGAATTTGTTTTTGCGATCAATGGAAAGGATGCCCTGGCAAAACTGGAGACAGAACCTGGGATGGATCTTGTTCTAAGTGATATTAACATGCCTGAAATGGATGGACTTACCCTGCTCACCAAATTACATGAATTAAACCCACTATTAAAATCGGTGATCGTTTCTGCCTATGGCGATATGGCCAATATACGCACAGCCATGAACCGGGGGGCCTTCGATTTTATCACCAAGCCTATAGATTTTGAAGATCTTACCGTAACTATGGAAAAGACCCTGAAGCATGTGCGGCAGATCAAAGAAACGCTGAATGCCATTAAAGAGAACAACATTCTTAAAATGTATGTAGACGAGAGTGTACTGAATTTTATGGGAAGCAAGGAATATGAGACGAGTGTAATGCTCAACGAGACCATAGATGGTACCGTTGTGTTCTTCGATCTATGCGGCTTTACCAAGATCAGTGAAAATAACAAGGCAGATACTGTGGTGCAGATGATCAACACCTATTTTGATCTTATGGTTAAAGAGATCATTGCCCAGCAGGGATTTGTAGATAAATTTATGGGAGATGCCATCATGGCTGTCTTCAGGGGGGAATATCACCTGGACCGTGCCATAGATGCTGCCCTGGCAGTGCGGAATCAGCTGGAACAACTCGATACTAAAGCTTTGCCTGCAGATTTTAAGGCAAAGGTCTCCATAGGGATTAAGAGTGGTGAGATGATTTCCGGAAATATCGGATCGGTCAGCCTGCGAAGATTAGATTATACGGTGATTGGCGATAACGTAAACACAGCAGCCCGTTTGCAAGATGCAGCCGGCGAAAACCAGATCCTTATTTCTGAGAGTTGTTATGAAGCCGTAAAAGAGTCGTTCATATGTAAAAAAGTAGGTACTATTACCATGAAGAATAAGGCAAAACCAGTTATAGTGTACGAAGTGCTGGAATAAGGCAAAAACAGACCAGGCAATGGCATTTTAGAAATCTTACCTACCTTCGCATTTCAGAGTTATTAAAATGGAAAAAGCAGCTGTCAAAAACGTTTTTGTTCAGGGGGCCATCACCCCGGAATTTATTGCAAATTCTATAGCCAAACATCAGTCGAAAACCCAGATCGGGGCCCACGATATTTTCCTGGGACAGGTACGGGCAGACGCGATAGTCGGGAAGGAAGTAAAGGCCATAGATTATTCGGCTTATGAAGCCATGGCCAACAAGAAATTCCATGAGATCAGGGAAGCTACCTTTGGGAAATATGAACTTAGTTGTATGCACATCTACCACAGTGTGGGCAGAGTTGAGGTGGGGGAGATCTGCCTCTTTGTCTTTGTGTCATCGCCCCACAGAAAAGAGGTGTTTGAGGCCCTGCAGTATGTGGTGGAAGAAATAAAAGCCCAGGTCCCGGTCTTTGGGAAAGAAGTATTTGAAGACGAATCCTATCAATGGAAAGTGAATAAGTAAGCATGGTAGATATCACTCACAAAAGTAATACCCTCAGAACGGCGGTGGCCCAGGCCATTGTAAAGGTGAGTTCTGAGGAAACCATCCGCGCCATTCAAAACAAGACGGTCCCCAAAGGGGATGTTTTTGCGATGAGCAAGGCAGCCGGCCTGCTAGGGGTTAAAAAAACATCCGATCTGTTGCCAGACTGCCATCCTTTGCCAATTGAATTCACGGAGATAAGCTATGAAATAGACAAACTTCAGATAAAAATTCTGATTACCGTAAAGACCAATTATAAAACGGGTGTTGAGGTAGAGGCCATGCACGGGGCGAGTATTGTGGCCCTCAATATGTACGACATGCTAAAGCCCATAGACAAGGGCATTGAGATCTCCAATATTCGTTTACTAAAAAAAACCGGCGGAAAGTCGGACATCAACAAGCCATAAACCTGTCTATTCCCTCCTGGCCCAGATCTCGTACATGGGCTCTCCCTTGCTATTCTTCCCAGTATGGTGCCAGTCGGCCCTGGAAATTTCATAATTAAAATCCAACACAGCCCCTACGCGCGAATTGTCCCTGGAAAAATACTGGATGATCTCAGAATACTTTCCGTCTTTAGCCGTATACATCCCACCCCCGGTACCGGAGAACCGCATCGTTGCGGTATTGTAGGCGATCCATTGAAAGTATCCATCCTTTAAAAATTTTAATGTTTTACGAGCGCTTTCATCACCCCGGCGTTCCTGCCCTGTGTCTGGGCCCCTGGTCGCAAAGAGCCAGGTACCATCTAGATCCTGCTCTTTGGCCTGAACAGGGTTCAGGACCATTATTTTATTTTCATTTAGGATCAAAGTATCTCCATACATTTGATAGGCGTACTTTTTGGTTCTTAAAGAATCATTCGCATAATTTGAATTGAACTCTAATTTCACATGGAGCGAATCCTTGTCTGCTGTATAAAAACCTCCAATGGTTGAAACAAATTTCCCTATGACCCTTCCGTTATAATATTCAGAGTGAATCAGGTAATTCTCACTTACTTTGACTTCATGAATCTGAGTCTGGTTTTCAGGATCACCTCCAAGATAGACCCCTGGTGCGGGCTGGGCCCAAAGGGAATAAGAATTACTTAACAAAAGTGCTACTAGCAACATGTTGAATACAAGACGTTTCATGATCAAAGATTTAGTTTCTAAGATACAAATTCATCCTTTATTTTAATTTGGGTTTTCACCCACAAAATGGGTATTTTATAATGCTATTTAATAAATCTATACTTTGGCCAGTAAAATTGGCTTAAAATACTTGAATTTTACTTTTTTTTGATTTCATTTACATCGTAGAAAATGATGATCTTAGCAACACATACAGAACCCTAATGTAGCATTAGCAAGCTTATATAAAACTTCGTAATTTCCACACTTTCGCTAAATGAACATAAAATACAGTGATCTTATAGATCAAACTTATTATTTTCCTCAGGAAGAGTTTACGCTCG
>NZ_JBATLB010000251.1:0-3867 GCF_049669965.1 Muriicola sp.
TAATGTTCTGATCGAAAACAAGGATTACGCTTCACTTTCGCCTTTTCCTTCTAATTCCACCAGCTCAACAAATAATATAGATGCACTGAGGTTTCAATTGAGCACCGAAAAAATTCTTAAGAACGGATTGTTTGCTGGCTTATCTATTGGGTATGATTATTCATTAGCAGGAGAACAAATCTGGCAAATTTCAAACGAAAACAACGCAACCCTTCTGAAAGATAATATGAGTTGTTTTTACCTCAACCTAAACATCGGCACTCATTTAAACTTCGCAAAATAGTCAATCATGAATAGAAAAAATTTCATTCTAAAAAGTGGTACTATAATTACTGCTACAGCGCTATTCGGATTGCTTGGATGCGCTCCTGAAAAATTAATTTTGGGCACTCAAAAGAAAGCCAAGCGACCTTCCAGCAATGATTTTACGCAACCCATTTTAAAGGCTATTGCAATAGGCGTTAATACTGCCAACCCACATAATACACAGCCTTGGAAATTCAAAATAATTAGTGACACTAAGGCTGTAATGTTTGTGGATGAAACCAGGTTATTACCGGCAACCGATCCACCGGCAAGACAAATACATATTGGTTGCGGTTGTTTTTTGGAAACACTACGCATAGGAGCCACCGGATTAGGGTATCAGTCATACATAGATGTTTTGCCGGAAGGTGCCTATTCATTTGAAGAGATTGGTGAGAAGCCTCTGGCAGCAATTGAGCTAAAAAAAGAAACAATACAAAGGGATGTTTTGTATGACAATATTTTTACCCGCAGAACTAACCGATTAAAGTATCATCCTGGAAAATTCAAAGAAGGTACGCTGGATAGATTAGTTTCTTTCGTAAATCCAAAATCATCAACCATCCTTTTTAAGGATAATGACGCTGAACTAAAGCAATTAAATGATATGTGCTTTGAAGCAATGAAGATTGAAGTGACCACTTATAGAACCATGGAAGAAAATAGAATTTGGCTAAAACGAAATCAAAAAACTGCAGCCAAAGAAAGAGATGGAATTGATTTAAAATCAAATGGAATGGGAGATATACCTCGATTCTTTTCAGAAAAATTGGCCAAAGCAGATGCCCCAAAATATGCTCATGATGAAAGATACCAAAATATGTTTTTAAAATCTTTTAGAGAAAAACTAGACTCTTCATCTGCCCTCGCCTATTTTGTTACAGAAAATAATGAACTAGCTGATTGGATCAAATGTGGAATGGATTTCACCCGATTTAATCTAGCAGCAGATAAATCAGGAATAGCATTGCATCACCTCAACCAGGTTTTACAGGAATACGATGAAATGAATGCAATACGAATAAGTTTTGAGACATTTGTCAATGTTAAATCACCTAAGAAAGTACAATTAGTTTTAAGGCTAGGAAGAGCAGATGAAATAGATGGTTTCTCATTTCGAAGACGCTTGGATGATTTAATATTAACATAACTTGATCTATTAATGGCAGGTAAAGTCTAAGCAAGAGTTATAGTTTGCTCGAACAGGATGAATCGGTATTATGCACTCGCTTTTACGTTGGCGGTAAACAGAAATCAAAATGAAAATAGCCGTACCCATATTATTGACTGTAGTTTACACCATAGCTCTATGGTTTGGAGGAACCTTATCAAAAAGGATAGGACTCGAAGTGTCCAACAACACTTATGTGAATGGACAACTAAATTACCAGATTCTCCTGCTCCTAATTACAGGAGTTTCTTTACTTACTACTTACCTCTTAAACAAGGAGAACTTTCTAACTTACTTCTCCATTTGGCAAACCTCAATACCAGGAGAAGAACTAAAATTATTTGGAATTAAACAAGGAGACAGCTGGCTCAATACAGGGCTCTCGCTATGTGTGGTAATCACTGGAGTTACCGCCATCTTCATGTATTTCCAGTTGAAGAAGGCTGATGTTGATTGGTCCATTTTGCAAAGTGGAATTTTCTGGATATTGCTTTTTTCATTGACAAATTCCTTCGGAGAAGAAATGATTTATCGAATGGGCCTTGTTTCTCCCTTGTCCGGATTACTGGCACCTACGACCATTTTTTTGATCTCTGCCATCGTTTTTGGACTTGCCCATATCAACGGAATGCCAAGCGGAATCATCGGAATATCACTAGCAGGAATATTAGGGTTTGTCTTGGCCAAATCCATATTTGAAACGCACGGTTTCTTCTGGGCTTGGTTGATTCACTTTTTACAGGATGTGGTCATCATTGGCTCGCTTTACCTGATGAATAAGCCCACTTAATGCCGACTACAAGGGCAATAGATGACGGTAATCAATTCATCGATTAGTTGTATGGCCTGCGCTTCAAACGATAGAGGACAACTCGTATTTCCGCAATATACGCTGGCTCTCAACACAGATTTGCAAAATAATCTTGATAAAAGTTTTGAAGTTTGCGAATATGCTCTATATTTGCAAACTAAATATAGCGTATATGTAGTTATGGCATACTCACTTTCATATTCAAAATCCATTCTGGTTCTGGCTTTCATTTCTGATAAAATCAGAAGAGGAGAAACAGAATATATTTCTACCAAAGTCATATCAGAACTACTGAACATCCCAAAGCCTACCCTTTCGGTCATTTTCAAAAATCTAATTCGTGCTGGCATATTGGAATCTAAAGAAGGCATTAACGGTGGTGTGCGTTTTGCCAAAAATGCAGAGCAAATAACATTGCTTGATATTCTAACGGCCATCGAAAATCAAAAACCGCTTTTTCAAACAAGCTTCGATTTGAACGTAAAAAGCAAAAGACCCGATGATCTTAAAAATGCCTTAACAATTGCCTTGAATACTGTTGAAAATGAAATGAAGACTGCCTTGAGCAGAACAACGTTAAAAGACATTTTGGACGCAGAGTAATTTTTTTTTACCCCAAACTAAACATTCGTAATATTTAGTATAAACATTAGAACAATGGCACTCCAAAAACAAAAAACATGTCCGTTTTTATAAAAGCAACCCGCAGCGGATGGTATCCTAAATTTATCAAACCGGTGGTAGATTCAGTTTTAGCTAATCCAACATACAAGCAAATTTTAGACATCGGCACAGGACCGGGAACTCTGCCGCAATTGTTGATAACGAAAAATTTAGCCGTACAAATCACGGGTATCGATACAAGCAAAAACATGATTGAAGTGGCGAGAAAAAGTGTTTCGAACAACAATGTATTCTTCCAACATCAACAAGAAAATGCATCTCTACCCTTCGCAACACAGCAATTTGATGCCGTAACCTTTTGTTCTGTTCTGTTTCTGCTTGATGATAACACCAAAAGCATGTTGATGAACGAAGCCCTACGTGTTTTGAAACCGGAAGGAAAAATAATCGTCCTCACGCCATCAGGTGAAAAGGCCATTCTTTCCGCCTTATTCGAAGTGTGGCGCTATCGGTTTTCAGTAAACAATTTCACATTCTTGATTTGGAAACTCGCCACAACGCGAAGAGCTAGAAAATGGAAGCGACAAAAGTGGCTAGAAAACTATGCCCTCAACAACGAGCTGAAATACACTGTATCGCTTGCTTTCAATAGTAACGCTACCGTAGAAATAATTTCAAAATAAAACTCATATGGAATTTAGATTTATAAAAACAGCAGCTCTGCTGTTGATCTTGACGCTGATAATTTCTTCAATTCAAGATTTACAAGCACAAGAAAGCACAACAACTTCTATTCAAAAATCAACACTGTCGTTAGAGATTGATCCTGTTGTGCCGATTGTCCTGCATGGATTTTCTGGTCACCTTATGTGGAAACCAAAAAAGTCTAATCACCTGGTCTATGGTATTGCTATCATAGTTGGCGGAGAACTACCCACGTTTATCATCAATTTAA
>NZ_JBATLB010000252.1:0-3977 GCF_049669965.1 Muriicola sp.
GGGTAAAGTTATCTGAATTAACGGTGGCATCTATGGCAAAGGTAGTGTCAACGGAGAGGTAAGGACTCCAATCCATGGCATAGATCTTTTTGTACAACTCATGCTCATCGCTTACCAAAAACGAATTGATGGGTTTGATGATCTTAATAGCCGTTCTCAGGCAGAGGTTGGCCTTATACATAAAGCCCGTATCCCCCTCGAATGACACGTTACGAACCCCTGTTTGAACGTTCATAGCCCCTAAATTGCGCAATTCTTTTGCCAGTAATTCCTCGAACCCATACAGGGTCTTTGCTATCATCTTAAAATTATTCCCCATTTCTATTCCTGTCTAGAGGCAAAAATACACTAATTTTAAGCCTTATTAAGAATTCCGCCACCATTTGGTCACCACATATAGATGCAGTATTTATTTCTTGTTCTTTCGGTACTTTTTAGCTTTGGTTTTGTGGCCATTGTTGAACCTAAAAAAACCTTGGGGTTACAACTCCTGCTTGCATTTAGCGGAGCATTTTTATTGGCACTAACCATATTTGACCTTCTTCCCGAGGCGTATACGGCTTCGGATCCAAGATCTATGGGAATCTTTATCATGATTGGTATTTTGCTTCAGATATTTCTGGAATTTTTCTCCAAGGGCGCAGAACACGGTCATATGCACTGGAATGGTCTGAAAAAGGAATTTCCCTGGTTATTGTTCGTTAGTCTATGTATTCACTCTTTTATGGAGGGACTTCCTTTAACCAGTGCCAATCCTATATTTTATGGAATCTTAATACACAAGATCCCTATTGCCCTCATTCTAAGTATGTTTTTGCTCAATTCAACCTTAAAGACTTCTCATACGATCTTCTTTATCCTTATTTTTTCTCTGATGACACCCTTTGGAAGCTATTTGGCAAACCATATGGAGTTTATCACTACCTATAAGGCGCCTATAACGGCCATCGTTATTGGGATCCTACTTCATATCTCCTCCGTGATCCTCTTTGAAAGTTCTCAGGGTCATACATTTAATTTGAGAAAATTAATAGTGATCTTTATGGGAATTGTGACGGCCTATTTTATTTAAATGTTCAGTCAAAAGGAATCCAAACAATTACGGGAACAATTCTGGATATCCTTTGGAAAATCCTTTCCGCGAAAATGGATTTTGTACAATACTAAAGTGAAGGGATTATCGCTAAAATTTCATTTTGATATGAAAGGAGCAATGGTTTCTTTAGACGTGGAGGGTCTTACAGAAGACCGGCGTGCTGCATTATGGGATAATCTACTTTCACTTAAAACTATTATTGGAGAGTCTTTACCCAATGCACAATTCGAAGAAGTCTTTATCCTTGAGAATCAAAAGGTAATATCAAGAATCTATGTTCAAAAAGAAAAGGTTTCCATTCACGACAAGAATACCTGGGAAGACACTATGATCTTCTTTAAGGGAAAAATGTCGTTACTCGAGGAATTTTTTCTGGAGTATCAGGATGTTTTGAAGAATTAGATAACACTGGTATAAATTAACATCCAATGGCTGCAGGCACCCCCTAATACAAAAATATGCCAAATAAGATGGTTATAGGGGATCTTTCGTACTGCATAGAAAATGGTGCCCAGGGTATAAAATGCTCCACCTAGGAAAAGTAAACTAATCCCTGTTATCGACAAGTGATTCCAGAGAAATTTAAAATCGAAGACGATCAGCCAACCCATTACCAAATAAAGAAAAAGGGATAACCATTCCAATTTGCCTGTGTAAAATATCTTGAACATGCTCCCTGCGATTGCTACGCCCCAGACAATAAAAAAGAGGGGGATGCCCCGTGACTCGCGTAAAGTTATCAGTGCAACTGGTGTATATGTACCTGCAATCAGGAAATAGATACAGATGTGATCGAGGACTCTAAGTCTTTCTTTTCTTCTGGGATGGTCAACGCTGTGATAAAGTGTTGAGGCCGTAAAAAGTAGTATCACTGAAATACTGTATACCAGAATGCTAGTTGTGGCCCAAATCAAGGTGGGATCGTGCTTTTTCCATAGGAACACAAATCCAATTATTCCTAAGACAATCCCAAATCCATGAGAAAGTGCATTTAGTCTTTCCTTTTTATGGTAGGATAAAGATTCATTCATTTATTCTGTGCTGTGCTATATTTCAGGATTAGTCTTTGTAATGCCAGAAAGGTATTTCTATTATCGTCCTAAGATAGGTGCTGTCTAGTTTATGGTCTTTACGCTGAACTTCCAGGATGTGTTTTCCATTTTTTATCTTTTGCAAGTCCAAAAATGTTTCGAACCCCATTTGTTTCTGACCATTTATAGAAAATACAAATTTGGGTTTAAAATCGACAGAATCTATAGAAAGAGTGTACATATCTTCTAATGTTTTAATGTACTCACCTCTTTTTTTCCTTTCGGACCAAGGTACTACACCATCTGAAAAAGCGGAGTATATACCACGACGATCTTCTTCTGGTTTTAGGTCTTTATTGAAATAGAAAACGTCATCTTCTACCGTACTGCCATACACGACGAAGACCTGAAGGAACGGATCGCTGATTACTTTTGAGGGAATTGCAGCTCTGTCTACAAATAGTTTGGAAGAGGTTATCTGATCCAGATAATTGTTATTACTAGCCGTAAAGGAATTGGAATCCATATCTTTTTCAAGATAATTAGAGGTACTAAAACCCGTAGCTGAAAGAACAGTAATTCCAAGATATAATGGGACCATGATAAAACTAAGACGTTTCCCAAACTTAGTATCCAGGAAATTATAAACCATGGGCCTGTAAAGGAAACTAAGGGTAATATATTTAAATATCCAATAGACGGGGTAGTAGAAAAAGGTGGTCCACTTCTTCTTTTTCAGCCAACCTTGTGTTACAAAATCTATGAAGGTTAGAAAGGTACCAATAGCTAAAAATATAATGGCAGGTACTGCTATTCCGTATCTTACCCAATCTGGTGTTTCCTCTTTATCTATTGACAATCCTATTAATGTAAATAGGAATGAAATGGCTAATAAACCCAATAAATAAAATACCAATAAAAAGGTAACAGAGAATATGACACTACAGTATTTCTCTAAAGTCGCTACGTAGTTATCGAATGATCCAACCCGTTTCATAAGATGTTTAGTGAACTTTGGGCTATATGCTAGTTTGTCATATTCAATCTCACCAGATACATACCGAAGTCCAATAGCCGCAATCCATAATCCTCTTAAGATAACATGACCTATTAAGTTAACAGTTAGTATATACCAAGAAACCATAAGGCCTTGCATCAGAAATATTCGATACATATTGCCTTGATTTCGGGCCTCTAAATTACCTAGTTCAATAGGATCTATGATCATAAAGAGCCCGTAAATAGCAAAACCTGAGATAATTAGCTCCAATTGCCAGCTTTCCTGCTGAAGAATGTCTAACCATTTTTTGAATTTGGTGTCCTGAGGATTATTGCTCATATGGTTTAAGTATTGAGCTAAGATAATTTAAAATTTAAATATGCTGATTTCTTTATTGAATCTGGGTGCTGGCTTCATACGCATAAAAAAGACCGCTACATTGCTGTAGAGGTCTTTAAAAAAAGGCGGCGATCTATTACTGACTGTCCGCCCGTGCAAGCGAAGTGCTGCAAGGGTGGCTAAAGGAAGTAATCACGCCAAGGGCGTGGATTGCTGCTTGAATGTTATCCATAAAAAGACCTAGACCTATTTCTTAACTGTCCGCCCGTGCAAGCGAAGTGCTGCAAGGGTGGCTACAGGAAGTAATCACGCCAAGGGCGTGGATTGCGGCTCAGTTGTATCCATAAAAAAACCCTGAAGTAAAATAGATTTACTTCAGGGTTAAAAAAAGGCGGCGACCTACTCTTCCACCTGGTGTGGCAGTACCATCGGCGCTGACGGGCTTAACTTCCCTGTTCGGAATGGAGAGGGGTGGACCCCGTCGCCATGGCCACCTGAGTTGTTTGTTACA
>NZ_JBATLB010000253.1:0-8154 GCF_049669965.1 Muriicola sp.
ATGAAGTCTGCTCCCTGAAAACAACCAAACCCCTACTTTTAACTTTTAAAAGAAAAAGCTATGACCCGCTCAAGCTTATTTTTCGTGTCCACATTGACTATGAGATGGCCATGGCAACGGGAGAAATTGTTGCTCCTGAAAAACTTTCTACCTCCATATAAAGCTCTAGCCTGCAGGGCTATAAGGGCTAATATATGCAGATGAGGGCCTTCTCCGGTTCATTTCCTCTAGGATATGAACCCAGGCATTAATAAATTGGACTAAACCTATCGCACCCATGTCCGCTTCGTCGCTGAAGCTTTCCATCGTATGGGACCCTCCCAATCCCGCCCCGTCCCAATAACTAACGGGAGTAATGGGGAGAAGTAGGTTCGAATAGAAATTTGATGCTAACATTGATATTTTGTCACATCTCGACTCCGCTCGATATGACAAAAAGAAGATGCTCGATATGACAAAAAGAAGGTGCTCGATATGACAATGGAGTAACCCCGACATCAACTCTTTGTTGAAAATAGTATCTTCGGCACGATAAAAACATAGAACATGCCCGAAAGCAACAAATCTAGCTCCTGGATAGACATTTTAAGGGATCTTGTAGCGCTCTTTTTTAAAAGCAGTCGGCAAAGTACACACGGCAGGTCCTGGCACCAGCATGTGGTACCCTATGATAACGGTTGGGCCGTAAGGCGGGAGGGGAACAAACGCATCACCTCCAAACACAGACGCCAGGATACAGCTATTACTAAAGCAAAACGGCTGGCTAGAAAATATAAGGCTGATGTAATTATCCATAGAGCGGATGGTACCATACGCGATCGTATCAATTACGATTAATGCAAGGCGAACTAGCCAATCCCACTCCTGACCGCTTTGTCGCTGAAACTGCTAAGCGTAGGAGACCCTCCAGTCCCGATAGCTATCGGGAATATCAGGATCGCGACAAGAAATTTCTAAGAAACAGAATAGCATTTACCAAAAACCCTGTTCCTACCCCTATGACGGTACAGGCCCATATTTCACTTAGCAACATTCCAATTCCTACTCCCAATACGGTAAAGCCTACCAGGATCAAAACAAAGATCAAAAAAAGTTCTTGTTGCTTTTTTGTTGTATTTTCTACTTCCATCGATTTCTATTTTTAAAAGTTATTAATTGATTCTTAAATTCTTACAACCCTATTCACTTCGTGAAATGTTATTTTTAATATGGCTGTCAGTCCTATTCGTACCTCACACGTCTATTTTATTTTTTCTGATAAACTTTATGGCTTGACTATTTGGTCCCGATAGTTTTCGGGATGGTTTTTGGTACTTGGAACCCAGTTCCTTTTAAACCAAACAACGGCCTTAAAATTCCAATCCTTCGTATGATAAATTCATAGATGAGGTAACAAAAGATTGCAGTAATCCCAACAATGCCAATGAATTTTAAAATCACAGGAATGTTGAGCGGTAAAATAAGATAGGCCCCCGCATACAGTACAAACATATGAATGATATACACAGGGTAAGCGGCGGTGGTCAAATAGCTTAAAAGCCCACTGGGCCGGTTTAAATATCTATATCCAAATCCAAATAATCCAAAGATCCAGCAATTGGATTCAATGGCTATCAGATAGCCGGGCGATTTCAGGTTGAATACCAGAAATCTAACAAGGTAAAGGCCTATAGCCAAGCCTGCGTAGAGCCATCGGCATTTCAACAATGTCTGCCAAAACGTTTTCCCGGAATACATTAAAATAAATCCGAAAAAGAAGGCCAGCAGCCCAATAAAGAATCCATGCCAGGTCTCGGCATACAGTTCAAACATTTGCGGCTTCACCAGCAACACCTCTGCTATAAAAAAGACGGACAAGGACAAGGGACCCAAAGGATGACTCATTAAAGAAGACAAAAACTTTTTAAACCTCCCCAGCTCATTTTTCTTCAGGTAGAAAAACAAGGGTGAAAGTACCAGCACATAGACAAAAATGTTCCCCAGGAACCACAAATGCCCCGCATGCGGATAATAGCCCAGGGGCATATTGTAGTAGTCCTGAAAAATATACATATGTAGGGGCGTAATGGCCACGATCCCAAAAACAAAGGGCAGCAAAATACGCTTCCCACGTTCGCCCAGGAGTTGTTTCCAGTTGCGTTTTCTCAGGGCAAAAAACACCCCCATCCCGGAGACGTAGAACAAGAGTGGAATGCGCCACACGTTCAGAGCGGTCATGGGTAACCAAAGGGATTCCATCAGTTCCGGACTCCGGATAAAGCCAATAAACATGGCCCAGGGCTGGAAGATGATGGCAATGTGGTAGATCAGCAATAAACCAATGGCGATCACCCGTAACCAGTCAATATCATGTCTTCTTTCAATGATCATTAGAGTGTGGTTTTAAAGTGATTATTGTAACATCATGGCAATGACAGGGCGGGTCTTTTCCACCTCATTAATATCTAATTGAAAGCCCATAGGCGCTAATTGTTGTTGCATCATTTCATAGATCGGTTTGATCTCCTTAAAAGGACCCATCACTGTTTGTGCGGGCGTAGCTCCGAAATTATTCAGTACCGTCTTATCGGCCTTAGCATCTATAAGTTGCTGTACAATTTCTACCCGGCAGAAGAAAGCAGCGGAATGCAGGGCAGTAGATCCGTCATTGTTCTTCAGGCTAAGATCCGCCCCGGCATTGATAAGCGCCTTAGCGATCTCATTTCTTCCAAAAGTGGCTGCTGTAATTAAAGGCGTAGAACTACTAAACGCATCTTTTTGGTTCAGATCAGTTCCGGCCTCAATATGCTGTCTCACCGCGGTAAGATTGTCTGAGACCACGGCCGACTGCAGGTCCATTTCCGGAGCATTTATAGCAGCTTCTGCCAAGGGCTTCTTCTTGTTTTGGGCGCAGGCGGTGAACAGCAAGACACTTAATAGCAGTACCCCTAAGGAGGGGATCGAATTGATTCTAATAGTTTTCATTTGTTTTATTTTAGATTATTATTTAACTGCTACAAAGATCCGCCAGACCGTGACGCAACGCTAATAAGGCATGCTGCAAGCTGTGTCATCTTTGAGGAAGCGGCTGAAAATTATGACGCAGACATAACACTTATGACGCAAATGTCTTTGCCTCCCCTTTAATTTGTACTATGCGCAGAGGTGCAGTTGCGATTATTTTTTTCTACTTTCGAAGTAGCAAACAAGTGTATGGCAGACCCATTGTTAAACGAATCTTCTTTTATCGAGAAGGCCAGTGCGCACGTTCTCGAGAACCTCTCCAATGAACACTTTGGCGTGTCCGAATTGGCAGCCGCCGTGCATATGAGCCGGTCTAATCTGCTCCGAAAGGTGAAAAAAGAAACCGGACTATCCGCCAGCCAGTTTATTCGGAAACTGCGACTAGCCGAAGCCATGGACCTATTGCGCGATACTTCCCTCAACGTCTCAGAGATCTCCTACCGGGTGGGCTTTGGGAGCACTTCGTACTTTATCAAATGCTTTCGGGAACAGTATGGATACCCGCCCGGGGAAGCCGCTAAACAAGAATTCAAAGATCCTGGCTTACCACCAAAACAAGCGCCTGGCTTCCGCTGGAAAGTTTTGGCCGCAGGGGTAATAGGCATTGCCCTTCTTGCGATAGGGCTGTATACATTTTGGCCCAGCTCCAAAGAAGTGGTCCTGGAAAAGTCGATCGCCGTATTACCGTTCAAAAATGAGAGCAGTGATGCCACCAATGTCTATTTTATCAATGGACTGATGGAATCTACCCTCAACAATTTGCAAAAAATTGAAGATTTCAGAGTGGTGAGTCGCACTTCTGTGGAAAAGTATCGTACCACCGCCCGCAGTATCCCTGAGATCGCCCGGGAGCTGCATGTAAATTATTTAGTGGAAGGCAGCGGGCAGCGGGTAGGAGACCGAGTGCTACTCAACATCCAATTGATAGATGCGGCCAGTGACCAGCCCATCTGGTCAGAGCAATACAGCCGGGAAGTAACAGATATCTTTGCATTGCAGAACGAAGTGGCCCAAAAGATCGCAGAGGCCGTACAAGCCATAGTGACCCCCGCAGAACGGGAACAAATAGACAAAAAACCGACGGAAAACCTGGTGGCCTATGACTTTTACCTGCAGGGAATAGACCTGCTGTACACCAGAATCCAGGAAAATATGGAAGCCGCCATTCCACTGCTGCAAAAAGCTATTGAAGAAGATCCACAATTCTCCCTGGCCTATGCCCAGGTGGCTATAGCGTATTATTTCCTGGATGAATATCAGAAAGAAAAACAATACACGGAAGAGATCAATACCTATGCAGACAAGGCGCTATTGTACGATTCGCAGTTGGCCGAAAGTTTGATTGCCAAGGCTTTGTACTACACCCAAACCGGGGAATACCGCCTGGCCCTGCCTCATTTGGAAAAGGCCCTGGATTACAACCCTAACTCGACTGTGGTCATACAGATCCTGGCCGATTATTACGCCCGGGTGATCCCCAATACGGAGAAATATCTGGAATACGCCCTGAAAGGCATACAGCTGCGTTTGGGTGCCAATGACTCCGTGGTCCAAAGCTATAGCTACCTGAGCTTAAGCAACGCCCTGGCGCAAAGTGGTTTTGTAGAAGAAGCACTGGTCAATATAGACAAATCGCTTAGCTATGCCCCCGATAATTACTATGCCCCCATGGTAAAAGCCTTTGTGCTGTATGCCAAAGACGGGGATCTGAACAAGATCCGGGAATCACTTATGGTGGAGTTGCAGAAAGATACCACTCGCCTGGACCTGTTGCAGGAGGTGGCCAAGATGTACTATTTTCAGGAAGACTATGAGCAGGCCTATAGGTACTACAAAAAGTTTGTGACCGCCAGGCAGGATAACGGCCTGGAGATCTATGCACAGGAAGATAGTAAGATTGGGTTTGTCTATGAAAAAATGGGATTCAAAGCAGAGGCCGAGGATCTTTATAAGACCTACGCAGCATATTGTGAAAGGGATGAATCTATTTATAAAAGTGCCAGCAAGGCGGTAAAATATCTTATTGAAGGCCAAGAAGCGCAGGCCATAGAACAACTACAAATCTTTGCAGAGGAAGATAACATACAGTACTGGGTTTTGTTGTTCCTAGAAAAAGACCCTTTGATGGCACCTTTAAAGGACGACCCGGAGTTTATTGCCGTGGTCCAAAAGATCAAGGACCGGTTCTGGAAAAACCATGCGCGACTTCAAAAAACCCTGGAGGAAAAGGGATTGATGTAAGGATTATTTGGGAGGAAACCCCAAATAATAAATTACAAAAAACAAGCACCAAATCTCAACAGTACCTTTTGGAATTTGTTATTTGTGTTTTGAGATTTTTTCGCCAGAAATATCTTTTTCCCACTATTCACCAACACCAACGCTGTCCTTTCAGTGAGCAGCCCTTAGCGATCGCCTTTTTGCACTGCGGCCTTGAATTTTAAGAGTTGGCTTTTTTGCCCCTGAATCTCAAAGGTGCTCGACTTGTTGAATACGCCGGACAATGCTCCTGCACCTGTACCAATAGCGGCGCCTATCAACCCAAATGAGAACAAGCCCGCAGTGTCAAAGTTGGTAGATTCTGAAGCGCCAAAATCTGTAAATAAGTTGTCCAGGGAAGAACCGCTGTCAGCACCTGCAATTGCACCGCCGGTGCCCCCCAGGACGGCTCCTATCCCCATGGCACGGCCCAATCCCCTTTTTGTCTTGATGCGGGCAATGGCCTCCGTGGCAACAGTATCTGTCTTTTTTCCTCTTTGTAGCACCAGTCCCTCCTCGTTGACGCTAAGCAGCTTGCCTTTGTAAATTTTGATCCCTTGTCCATTATACACTCTTATAAAAAGGGGTTTTATTTCTTGGAATTCTTGGCTGTTAGCCGACACAAAAAAGAAGAATGAACCTAACAGCATACAATACAACTTTGTTTTCATATCTAATAAGTTTAGTGATGGGAAAGTAACGCATACAGTGCGGATGGTTGTCCTGTTTTATATAGGAGCTATAATTCCGGACAAACCCCCACCTGGAGGCTTTCGAGAGGGGAGCAGGCACTATTGGTATTTTAAGTCTTAACATTGACGCTTTGGCACATCTCAACTCCTAAACAATTTTATCAGGTCACTGAAGGTTTTCAGAAATAATGGAGTGGCCAGCGGAAGTGCGTTTCATGAAATGAAAAAGAGCATGCAGCGATAGCCACGCCATGGTTTTTGCGAGAGCAAAAAATTTCCAAAAACCTTCTTGATCTTTTGGTTCGTTTTGGATCAAGCTAAAACGAACGAAAGAAAAAAAGTGATAGACTCAGATTTAATTTTCATTGGGAACTGGAGGCTTCACTTATATCTGAGTAAATGACAACACCATTATTTCTGAAAATCTTCGGGCTCGACTTCCAACCTCGTCTCTCTAACTTTTCTTCCCAAAAACCTTCTTCCTCCCTTTAGCAGCCCTACTCCAAATTCTACGATCAAACCTGGAACGGAACGAAAAAGATGCCGGGACTTAGTAATAGCCATTGAGCACGGCTTTCTTGAATTTTAATAGTTGCTTTTGTTGTCCCTGAATCTCAAAGGTGCCCGACTTGTTGAATACCCCGGTTGCTACTCCTGCCGCTGAACCAAATAAGGCCCCAATCGCTATGGCATGGCCCAGGGCCCTTTTTGTCTTGATGCAGGCAATGTCTGCCGTTGCAATAGTGTCTGTCTTTTTCCCTCTTTGTAACACCAGTCCTTCCTCATTGATGGCAAGCAGTTTGCCTTTGGAAATTTTGACCCCTTGCCCGTTATATACTCTAACAAAAAGGGGTTCTATTACAGAGACTTGTTGGCTGTTAGCCGACACAAAAAACAAGAATGAGCCCAATAGCACGGTATACAGCTTTGTTTTCATATCCTAAAAGTTTATAGATAGGAAAGTAATGTATACAGCGTGGATGGCTGTCCTGTTTTATATAGGAGCTATAATTCCGGACAAACCCTCCCCTGGCCGCTTCATCGCTAAAGCCTTTTTAGCGTATGAGACCTTCCCGGGGAATAGCATTTTAGCCTTAGTATAGATTTCTTGGCAGGGGGCTACTGTCATATTGAGCGCCTGCCTCCCGAAGGGTAAATTATTTTTCGAAGGAATGCTGAGGAAGTTCAATCCCTACCCTCTTCTGCACCTCTTCCAGTCCCGTCCACTCCCGATAGCTATCGAGAATAAACCCCAAATATCAAGAGTAAACATTGGAATTTGGTGCTTGTTCTTTTGGAATTTATTTCCCTAGAAATAACTTCTTTCCTCCCTTCGCTAACACCAACACCACAAGTCCGGCCAGTAGTCCTACCCCAAATTCATAGATCAGATCTGGTAGCCATGCGAAAGGGTTGTGCAGGAATTCCAGATTATGTACAAAGATCCCCCCGGAGACCAGGAGTAAGGCAATGGTCCCAATAACGGAGAGGGATTTTATCACCCACGGCAGGGCATTTACAAAAAATCGCCCAATTTTATCAGAAATACTATTGTCTTCCCCATTTAGGCGGATCAAGCGCGCGCCAAACTCATCCATACGCACAATAAGCGCTACCAGCCCATACACCCCTACGGTAGCCAGAAGAGCTATAAAAGACACCACGAGGATCTGAGTAGTAAGGGGTTCGCTTAAAACGGTACCAAGGGCTATGATGACTATTTCTATGGAGAGGATAAAATCGGTAACAATGGCCGACTTTATCTTTGTTTTTTCCATGGCAAGAATATCACTTTTTTGAATGGGTTGAAGATTTGAGGGGATATGCGCTTTTTCATGAGGCACAAAGAACTCATAGATCTTTTCGGCTCCTTCATAGGCCAGATATAGGCCCCCAAGCACCAGGATAAGGGTCACCGCCCAGGGAGCAAAGGCGCTTAGTAAAAAGGCAATGGGGAGGATGATAAGTTTGTTTAAAAGCGACCCTTTGGTAATGGCCCATAGTACCGGGAGTTCTCGTTTAGACACAAAGCCAGAGGCCTTTTCTGCATTCACCGCCAGATCATCCCCCAGGATCCCGGCGGTCTTTTTGGTGGCGATCTTCCCCATGGTAGCCACATCGTCTAATAGGGTAGCGACGTCATCTAAAACAGCAAAAAATCCCGAGGCCATATGTTGGGTTTGTGGTTCAAAGATAAAGC
>NZ_JBATLB010000254.1:0-2548 GCF_049669965.1 Muriicola sp.
CCAAGTTGCAACACTAGCGATCCCCGTATTTTGTCGTCAATAAAACTATTTGCCAATGGTTCAAAAGGAGTGTATAAAGCCATTACTTCATCAAATTGAGCCTTAAACATACTGGTACTCCATTCTACAGCGCTTCTCGCCCTGCTTAGGGTGTACGTAAGTTCTTCCAGAGTGAGTGAGGATTTCCCAAAATTGCTCAGATCAGCAACAAGTTGTTCCCATTCATGGATCTCCATATAACCAGCTGCGGCCGAGGCAAGCCCGAGGCTGCATATTTTCTGAAGCTGTCCCTTCACATCGTCAGGGTTCCAGGCTTCTTCATTTTTGAAAATAATGTCCTCCAGTTTCAGGGACAGATCCAATAACTGTAGTCTTGATTTTGAAGTATTGGCCGTAAGGATGTTTTGTCTGATGGCCCACATAAGTTCGGCACTTTCCTGAATGAGTGCAGAGGCGTTTTTATCTTGTCCGGACTGTACAAAACCTGAAATTTGAGCTTCGAGTTCCGGATTTCCTTTAACCGTTAATCCCTTGGCCAGCTGTTTCAGATCTGTGGGCTCAAAAAAGGCATTCATTGATTTTAATAGGGCGGTGAATTGAGTGCTGAGCTCTGGCGTAAGTTTTCCTTTGTTATTTTCCACAAAACGAACAACCTCTTGAATGTCTCGGCTTTGTGGCTGACTGTGGATTTTTACTCGCAGATCCATAAAGGCAGGATAAAGATCTGAGATCACCTTAGACTGACTCCGCATCTGTTGTGCAAGGTTCTCATCTTCCTGGTAGGGCAAATCGCGCATGGCATTCCTAATGACAAAGAAATGTTGCTTGATGTTAGAATCATCAGATAACACTTCCTGAAAGAATGCTAAACCCCACCCTGTCTCGTCTTCTGCCTGTATAGACCCTCTGTAATAGCGGCCTTTGGTGTTGATCCACCCCAGATCTACTGTCCGCAGGTATTTATCTATCTGATACTGTTTTAATCGCGTAAAATTGTGCTTTGGATCCCAAAAATCAGAAACTTTAGAGTACACCAGGATCTGTCCCAAATAGATATTGTTTTTTTTGGCGATAGCTTCCACTACATCCTTATACCGTGCATGCTGTACCCCCGGTCCTATTTGGTCAGGACAAGGATCTTTAGGCTGACGTATACTGCCATCGGTACAAAACCATCGAATATCCTTATACGGCCCCCGAATATCCTTCTTAAATTCCTGTACATATTTTTGCAGTTCCTGAGCGGTGTATTGCTGAGATAAAAGCAAAACAGATTGGAAAAGGCATATGATGAATCCTATTTTCTTTAGCATCAACTTATATTTTGTCTCTTAAAAGGCTCACCAGCTCATCGGCTCCAAAGGCCAACACATCAAAAGCGGGAATTCCTGTCTCAATGGTTATATCTTTACATGCCGGACCTATTTCTTCTTTGGTCATATCTTCATGATTCACGGTTATAGCAATCACCTTCTTACCAGATATCACTTCTATAGCTTTTATTTGTTCTGGTAAACTGTGCAAGGGATATCCCGGGAAGCCATCATATTCTGCTCTTTTGGGCGCATGTTGCAGGATCACATAGTCTGGTCTGCCGGCAGCAAGAATCTCAAAACCCCCTGGATAGGCCGGATTCATTAAACTCCCCTGCCCTTCTATCACCACAACATCAGGATTTTCGTTTTTCCAGGCACTAACCACGGCGTGCTCTATTTCCCCGGAAACAAAGTCGTTTATACAACTATCTAATATCATACTGTATTTTGCACCCTGCATCCAGCCGGTTTGGCCGGTTCCTATCATTTCTGCTTTCAATCCGGCTTTTCTGAACGCATGTACCAATATCCATGCCGTTGTGCGTTTTCCTATGGCAGAATCGGTTCCAAGGATCGCCAGTTTTAAGCAATCTACCTTTTCAATATCTCCGGTAAAAAAATGAAGTTTGTCGCGGTCCGGAGTTTTGCGAACATCTCGTACCCTGCATCCGTTTTTATGGGCAATGGCCATTAAAGATTCATCGTTCGTCAGAAAGTCGTGCAAACCACTATCCACATTCCACCCTTGCTCCAGGGCTTCACGAATACTTTGCCTGGCCTCTTTCGGGAGTCGGCCTCCATCCGGCGCCAGCCCAATAACCAGGCTTTTGGGGCGATTTTCTTCGTTTTGCAAATGAGCTACTGCAGTCTTCAGATCCTTAAAAATAGGGATGCCGTTTATTTTACCATCCAATACTTCCCCTGCATCTTTATCGGCATACCTGCTATCGAGTACACCCACTACATTGTATCGTTCTGTAAAACGCACCAATCCATGGGCGGTTTTGCCGTTGGGAGTGTTAAAAGCGCCTTCACAATATACCAGCGCATTCCCGTCTATAGATTTTTTCATAGGTATAACTTAATTTTTTGCAGTTAGGATGGCCACATATCTATCTGGTTCCATAGGATGCTGTTCGTGAAGTTCTAACAAGGCTATTAAACCTGCCGTAGAGGCCGGAAGAATTCGGAAGCCTTCTTTTTTCTGAAGAAATGAACTCATTTCTCTTAGC
>NZ_JBATLB010000255.1:0-3005 GCF_049669965.1 Muriicola sp.
GTATTTAATTTGTCCACCATAGATTTGTAACTCACTGTTATCCGTTGCAATTCTATCTTCAGCACGGACCAAATATCTTGGCTCTAATTTTTTGGCCAACACAGCCAGATTCATTAAAGGAATATAATGTTCCCTAGTTTCTTGATCAGCATGTTGTAGTACATTGCAAATCGTTCTATTTCCCTGTTCTCCTATTTGTGTCAGTTCTGGCCAACCATAGTTGTCAAGGATTTTTTTAATTTTTTTAATATTGCCAGTGTGATTTTTTCTAAACTCTTTTTGATATACTTCAGCTTCTTTAGATTCTGCCCCATAAATAGTTATCAAAGAATCTCTTAATCCTATTGGTGTTTGTTCTTTCTCCCAAATAGTGTCTAAAACTGCAATAAAATTTTCAGTTCTATCAATACTTGTTGCGATTTGTATTGATTTGTTCTTGTTTGTACAAGAGATTGTTGTGAGTAAAAAGAGTGTTAGTATAAATCTCATAGTTAAATCTAAATTGGTTCAGGTTTGTTAATGAATGTCCACATGGCAGCAAGTTTAATTTTGATGATTACTTTCGGATTTTCTAACATATTCGTTTAACTTTTATAGTTCTTTATTGGCGTATTTTTTATTAAGATGTAAAATTTGTACTAATTGTTGCCTCGTTTTTGATAAACCTGTTCATAATGTTATCAGCTTTTTTTCCTTTCCATAATTTTCACAATTCGGCTATTTACAATTTCCGATACATTCCAGGTGGTTCCGCCACTGGTACTTACAAATTGAATAACGACCGCATCAATATCCTTGTGATACTTGGCAATACTGCTATATCCTGGTAATAATCCTGTATGTTCATATACATAAATTGATGAATAGATAGCTTGTTCATTATCATTTAGCAATGAGCCGTCGTTCAAGGCCCTCAAGAATATCCCCAAATCCTGCGCTGTAGCCACCATTGAGCCGGCAGGGCTTATAAAATCATTATATTTCAGATCGTTATCAGAACTTGTGTCATACCCGCTCATCACCTCGTCTAGATCTACCTGGCTAAGTAAACTGTAAGTATGGTTCAGCTCATGTGGCATTAAAATTTCCCGTTTGATGTATTGATGGTGGCTATATCCCAGTGTTTTATCAAGGATTTGGCCGATCAACAGATAATTGGTATTTGAATACCTATATTTTTTATCCGGTTCAAAATCGGCAGGGGTATCCAGTACCAAATCGAGCGATTCTTCAGTGCTTTTCGAATAATCGTTTTCCCAAAAACCAGGATAGTCGGTGTAGTTGGGAATGCCACTCCTATGTTGCACCATCATTCTCAAGGTGATTTTATCGGCATTTTCAATGTGTCCCACAAGTTCCGGTATATAATCGGCAAGCGTTTTGTCTAAAGACAACTGTTTGTCATTTACCAATTTGGCGACTGCAACAGCAACATATAACTTGCTAATACTGGCAATCCTGAACAAGGCTTTCGGGTTGGCAGGAATTTTGTTTTTTCTATCCTGCCAGCCGGCGGCATACAATTGAGGTGACTTCCCTGCCTGGTCTACATAAACAATGATACCGTCCAATCCATATTCAATTGCATCCTTGACTTGTTCCTGAACTGTATCAGGTAATGGTGTTAACAGTATTCTTAGCAAAATCCATGGTACGAAGAATAGGGAGCTGATGCTTGCTGTAATAAATATGATTTTGAGTATTCGTTTTGATTGTTTCTTGCTCATAACTAATTGGTATGAAATGATATAATCTCTTTTTTAAAAGAGGTCATTATTTTTTTACCTGAATTTCATTTCAGTCAAAAAAATTAATTATTGGTTATTAATACATCTATTTCATTGATAATACTTTGTCCAACAGCTGCCAACTGATTGTATTGATAGATCATGCTATCAAATTGAAAAGCTGCTAAACTAATCACGTTTCGGTAAGGTATAGACCCCGTATATTGCTTAAAGGCCTCATCATACTCGGCTTGTGGTGTAGCTCTGATTTTTAAAGAGTCTGGAGACACAAAGGCAGAAGCTAAAATTAGCGATAGATCAAACTGGGTAGAAAGATAGGCCTCTTGATTCACCATATAATCGTTATAACTTTTCTCATTTTCGGCAATGACTTCTACTAAACTATGGTAGTTGGCCAACAGGGAATCCAGTGGGGTATTGTTGATCTTTCCAAAATATTCGGAATTTTTCAAAGCTTCGTACCCACCTGTATTAGGTTTGAAATAATAATCTGCGAAAGCATAACCACTGGCCATAAAAAGCATAAGATTCTCATCTTCTGTCTTATCCAAGATACTTATTCGGGCTTTTTTGCAGTAATCGGCTATTTGTGTCCTTCCCTGCGTTATCTCTTCTAGTTTCCGCAGATCTTCTAAAGTGTGTGACTTGATTTTTACCAAATAGTCTTTTAAGGCGTTGTCATCTTTTCGGACCTGGTTCCAATTGTCAATTTGTAAGGCGATTAATATACCGATCACAACCAGCACAATTTCACCTACGGCATATAGTACGTACGTTCTGGTCTTATTGTGACCCAAAAGTTGGAACCGTATTTTTCTGAAGATTTTCATATTAATTTATGGATTTAAAAAGTTGTTTTCATAAAAGTAAAAAGTCAGGTTTTAACAAAAAAAATGAACTTAAAGTTACGATATCCTTACTTCAGGTCGGCCGTTGAATTTTTGATCCTTCGAATTTCTTTGGTAACCATTTCAGTTCAAACAAAGGTCATACAGTAGCTGACGCAAGGCATACGAGCTATGCGGCCTAATATGTCAAGTTTCAGGAGAGTTTAAAAATTATGTCGCAGGAATATCAATTATGATGCAAAAGGTGATTTTCACATCAAATATGAGACCATTGAGATAAGGCACCTTCGTTATGAAATTTATATCGATTTAACATAGTTTGGCAGTATTTTAAAAACATAATGCCTTGATAATCATATTATCAGGGTTTAAAAATATTCAGTCGGGCATGTCTGACGAAGTTCATATT
>NZ_JBATLB010000256.1:0-1740 GCF_049669965.1 Muriicola sp.
CCCTAAAAGTAAATATTTGAACTACCTACCCTTTAAAATACTGGTAAACAACGTTTTATGCGTAAATGAAATATCGCAACACCGCGCTAGCGTGTTGGCCTCTTGCTATTCCTTTTTTCCGCTGCACTTTAAAAATGAATACACTTTTCCCAAAAGGTAAAAGCCCTTTCTCTTGGAAGCATGAAGACCAAAAACTTTAAGAGTTGCTAGATTGGAATTATGAGGATAGCTGGCCAAATTTTGAAAATCCTTAAATATCCATTAACGAGATATTTTAGGATTTGCTTTTTAGTACTTGGCCAAATGATGTTTCGCTTGTCGGACTGGAAATAACTCACAGAGTTATTCTATTTCGACAATGCCACCTGCACCTTAACAACTATCTCCTATCCGATTTTTGCTTTACCCTTATCTTTCCGAACGCTTAAAATCCGAACACCCCGATAGGTAGGTCTCGGGACCATGAAAGATTAATTATGTTGAGATTTTGAATCTTTATTGCTTTGCCTTTCTTTAGCCTTGTAGTGGTTTATCAGGTTTTGCATATCCTCCCCTACCTTCTTCTGCAATACCCTGGCATAAATTTGGGTGGTAGATAACTTGGTATGTCCTAAAAGCTTGGAAACAGTCTCTATTGGCACGCCATTGGATAAGGTAACAGTGGTTGCAAAGGTATGTCGGGCAACATGAAAAGTAATATTCTTATGAATACCACATGCTTTAGCAATTTCCTTTAAAGTCTTGTTCGTCTTCTGATTACTGTACACTGGAAGAGGTTTACCGGTCAGCTCCATTTCTTCTTTGTACTTGTTCAGAATTTCCTTTGACCTAGGTAGCAATGGAATTTTAACCGATTCGTTTGTTTTAGCCCTTTTGGTATGTATCATTTGGTTTCCATCGATACCCATAAGAATCTGGTTGGGGTGTAGTTCCTTTATATCGATATAGGAAAGACCGGTATAGCAACTAAAGAGGAAAACATCTTTGACCCTGTTCAGACCTATTGTCATGAAGGAAGTTCCCTCGATCAGGTCCAGCTCCCGCTCCGTTAAATAATCCCTTTCGTTCCTTATATAACGGAGTTTGAAATTTCTGAACGGGTCTTTCTCCAACCATTCCATTTTAAGCGCAAGGTTGGTAATCTTCATCAGCCTTTCGAGATGCTTCATCGCACCATTATTTGAACAGGTCTTTCGTGCTTTTCTTGGCCTATAGGTTCTAATATAGTTTTCAAAATCGGAGATGAACTTATAATTCAATTGAATCAAATAAATATCATCGGTCTTTAAACGCTCTTGTAGAAATTGCTTTAAATATCTTTCTGTAGAAAAATAATTCTTGAGTGTCCCCCACTTGAGCGATTTGTTGATATTGCTGTTGTGATATTCGACAGCCTTCATCAAGGTCATGCGTTCCTCGTCCTCCCCGAAGTACCTAGACTTGATCGCCTTGGCCGTGATCAGCTTTCTTTCCGAGTGTAATTGCTTGTGGGCATTGAGGACTTCGGCGTATACGTCATCTAGATAGGTGTTTAGTAAAATCAGGTTATGGTCGGTTTCTTTGGCCCGACACCTGAAAATATCCCAATTGCACACCGCAATGTCACGTTTTATACTGAATTCGGCGCGTTTTTTGTTGACCGTAATCCGGAGGTAGATATCCAGTTTTTCGGGGTCGTTCCTTTTCTTGCGAGTGAAAAATATCACTCCTAATGTGCTGTCCGTACGCATGTTGTAAGTC
>NZ_JBATLB010000257.1:0-5760 GCF_049669965.1 Muriicola sp.
GTATACAATGTTGGGCAGGATCTTACTGTTAGAGGTGGTTCCGTAACAGACGTTTTGGATAACGTACCTTCTGTGACCGTAGATGTAGAGGGTAACATTAGTCTGCGTGGTAATGAAAGTGTACGAATTTTGATCAATGGCAAACCCTCTGCCCTCTCAGGTCTGAGCCCACAAGCTCTTCAGCAATTACCTGCAGAATCTATAGAACGTGTTGAAGTAATTACCAATCCCTCGGCCAGGTACGATGCGGAAGGTACTGCAGGGATATTGAACATTATTTTAAAACAAAGTAAAACGGCTGGTATCAATGGTTCCATCAACGTTTTCGCAGGTTATCCCGACAATTTTGGAGGTGCCTTGAGTCTTAACCTGCGTCGTGAAAAATTTAATTTCTTTACCACTACGACCTATCGGTACAGAGATGCCCCTGGAAATGCAGAGTTTGACCAGGAGAATTTTGATGATTCCGGAAATACAGTAAGTTTTCAGGATGAGATACGCGACTATCAGAGACAAGACAACAGCTTGAATACCAATATTGGTTTTGAGTATTTCTTCAGTGACAAAAGCAGTATAACCAATTCGTTAGTTATTAGAAATTCGGATGGTGAAAATACGGTCGATATCGACTTTTTTAATTTCGATGCAGTCAGAAATCCAACGATTCAAAGAAACCGATTCACTAATGAAGATGAAACCGATGAGAATGTGCAGTATTCGGTAAACTATAAAAAGACGTTCGACAGAGACGGGCACGAACTCACCATAGACTATCAGTACTCCACTGGCAATGAAATTGAAAATTCTATCATAAATGAAATTGTCCTAGGAGAATCTTTATTTCTTCCTACGGAGCAGACCATTAATGATGAAACCCAGCTGAATCAATTGGCGCAATTCGATTATATACTCCCCTTTGGCAAAGAGAATCAGTCACTATTTGAAATGGGATACAGAGGCACCTTTAATAATTTCATCACAGATTTTGATTTTGGGATATTAGAAAATGGCGTCCTTGACAGAGATCCAAATTTCAGCAATGAATTAAAGTATAAAGAATATGTAAACGCTGCTTATATGCAGTTAGGAACAAAATTTAAAAAATTCAGTGTTTTAAGCGGATTGAGAATGGAAGCTTCAGACATTGGGATCGAATTGAGGGATACTCAGGAAGTGACCAATAAGGATTATGTGAATTGGTTTCCTTCCTTATTTCTTGGGTATGAGTTCTCAGAGACAGAGCAGGTAACGCTGAGCTACAGCCGCAGACTACGAAGACCACGCTCCAGATTTATCAACCCTTTTCCATCCAGATCCAGTAATACAAACTTATTTCAGGGAAATCCTGACCTGGATCCCACCTTTACAAATGCTTTTGATCTGGGCTATTTAAAGAGATGGGATAAGGTTACTTTTACAACCTCCGGTTATTTTAACAGATCTACCGGGGTCTTCCAGTTTATTACGCAGGAGACAGGCGATTTTGTACAGATAGAAAACCCGGATGACCCTGCGAATCCGGTTTTAGTACCCGTGCAGGCAAGAACTCCCATCAACCTGGCGACAGACAGGCGCTACGGAGTTGAGTTTACCTCTACCTACACACCAAAAAGAGATTGGAGACTAACATGGAATTTAAATTTATTTCAGCAGGAACTGCGTGGGGACTATACGTACACCAATTTTCAGAATCAGGTCATCACTCAAAATTTTGATGCAGACAACTTTACATGGTTTACCAGGATAAGTGCAAAAGTACCCTTGCCAGGAAGTATAGACTTTCAATCCAATGTATTCTACAGAGGACCCAATAAGGATGCCCAGAATACCAATAAAGGTATTTTAAGTACTAACCTGGCTATTAGTAAAGATGTTATTAAAGATAAGGCTACTCTGTCTTTAAATGTAAGTGACTTGTTTAACTCCAGAAAAAGAAGAACTGAGACGATCACCAATACAGTGGCTACCTATAGTGAATTTCAATGGAGAGAAAGACAAATTACCTTATCCTTCTTATACAGATTTAATCAGTCACAAAATCAACGAAACAGAAATGGGCGTGGTGGAAATGATGAAGAATATGAATTTGAAGGGACGTAATCAGAACTATATTTTGTAAAACTAAAAAGAAGCCATGAGGCTTCTTTTTTTATGTGTTACGTTTGGCTCTTCTCGCTTCGCGTTTTTCTTTAAAGATTTCCATAAGATTTCCCCCTAACCAGTAAGGTACTACAAAAAGCAGTAGGAACATCATTAACCAAAAACCGATGGTAACGATTGTCAAAAAAGCCAGGAATCCTAAATATTGATCAAATTCGAACATATTGCGTGCTTTGCTGAACAAAGATACTTGGAAAATCCCAAAACTTGCAAATCTAAACTTAGAAATTTTATACAATGCACAAAAAGAACTTAAACCACCAAATCGTACCTTTGTTAGGACAATAAAAACTCCGACATATGGAATTCAGAATTGAAAAAGATACGATGGGTGAGGTAAAGGTACCAGCAGACAAATATTGGGGTGCCCAAACTGAAAGATCAAGGAATAATTTTAAAATAGGCCCATCGGCTTCTATGCCCTTAGATATTATCTATGGTTTTGCTCATTTAAAAAAAGCAGCTGCCTATGCTAATCATGAACTTGGAGTGCTTGCCAAAGAAAAAAGAGATCTGATCGCAAAGGTCTGTGACGAGATCTTAGCAGGTAAGCTAGACGACCAATTTCCATTGGTCATATGGCAAACAGGTTCTGGAACTCAAAGCAATATGAATGTGAATGAAGTTATTGCTAACAGGGCGCAGGAACTGGCCGGAAAAAAAATAGGCGTTGGCGAAAAGGTTATTCAACCCAATGATGATGTAAATAAATCTCAATCTTCTAATGATACTTTTCCAACTGGGATGCATATTGCAGCCTATACCAAATTGGCAAAAGTAACTATCCCAGGAGTTACACAACTCAGAAATACCTTGCAAAAAAAGGTGACAGAGTTTGAAAAGATCGTTAAAATCGGAAGGACCCATCTTATGGACGCTACTCCCCTAACCTTAGGGCAGGAATTTTCGGGTTACGTTTCCCAATTAGACCACGGGCTGCGTGCCTTGCAAAACACATTAGACCATTTAAGTGAATTGGCCTTGGGGGGCACGGCCGTAGGTACCGGATTAAACACCCCTCCGGGATATGATGTGTTGGTGGCGAAGTATATCGCTCAGTTTACAGAACTGCCCTTTAAAACTGCTGCAAACAAGTTTGAGGCCCTGGCTGCACACGATTCGCTTGTGGAAACCCATGGTGCCCTGAAACAATTAGCGGTCTCACTTAATAAAATTGCCAATGATATTAGAATGATGGCATCTGGGCCGCGCTCTGGTATTGGCGAGATCATAATTCCTGCAAACGAACCGGGGAGTTCAATTATGCCGGGCAAAGTAAATCCTACTCAATGTGAAGCGCTGACCATGGTATGTGCACAGGTAATTGGAAATGACGTCGCTATTAGTTTTGGTGGCGCCCAGGGACACTATGAACTCAATGTATTTAAACCGGTTATGGCCGCTAATTTGTTGCAGTCTGCAGAACTGCTCGGGGATGCCTGTGTAAGTTTCGACATCCATTGTGCCATAGGTATAGAACCCAATCATAAGGTTATTAAACAATTACTCAATAATTCCCTTATGCTGGTAACTGCGCTGAATACAAAAATAGGCTATTACAAAGCAGCAGAGATCGCAAACACAGCACACAAAAATGGCACCACTTTGCGTGAAGAAGCTGTTAATCTGGGCTATGTGACCGCAGAGGAGTACGATCTTTGGGTAAAGCCTGAGGATATGGTCGGATCTTTGAAAAAGTACCAACTTTCCATAAAAAAAGGGCCTTCAATTGAAGGCCCTTCTATTTTATTATAAACTGTCTTATTTCAAAGTGAACTTTGAAGTTCCAAGAAGTTTTAGGTTGTCGTCATAGACGTTTACCATATAGTTTCCTGATTGGAAATCTCCTGCTGGCTTGTTGATAAAGTCACACACATCCAGGTCTTGATTTTCGTAATAGAAATCGGTACCCTTGCTGTAAGACACTGAAGCTCCTTCGTCATTTGTTTTAGTGCTTCCGCCACCTAAAACATTTCCTTGTGGATCCAATACCTCAATAAGGAATTGTCTGTCACCTGCCTGAGCAATTACGTTATCAGCTATCGTAAAACATACTTTTAATTTGTCTGTTCTTCCGGCTCTTTGAGTAGAAACCATTTTTCCGCTAGATCTTTCTCTAACTGCATCTACGTTAAAGGTTGATAGGTTAAGTGCAGAACCTCTTTCAACAGCTTCCGCCAATTGAGTGTTTTGAACAACCAATGAATCATTGAAAACAGCTTGTTTCTCTAACTCAACAAATGTGCTGTCTCTTTGCATGGCCAACAATGAGTTAGACTTGGTAAGAGAATCTACTTGCTGAAGTAATACTTCTCTTTCTTGTTTTAATACAGCAACCTGATTTCTGTATCTTCTTAAAGAAGAAAGATCGGTCTTCATAGTTTGTACAGAATCGATGTACTTGGCGATCCTATCTCTGGCAGCTACCAATTCTTCATTTGTAGCATTGCTTTCAAGAATAGCTTTGTCATACTCAGATTTTAAACTGTTAAGGTCTTCCATTACCAAGTCCTTTTCCTGAGTAAGTTCGGTCTGTACTTTTTTCTTGTCTTGATAAAGACTAACGGTATAGATAATAGTACCTAATAGAACTACCCCTAATAAACCGGCAATTACTTTTAATCCGTTATTGTTTTTTGTTTCAGTCATAGTGTAAAAGTTTAATACTCTTTTTTTACTTTTTGTAAAGTGGTTACATGCTATATACGGACAAACCTTCTTTTTAGATTTTTGAACTAAAAAAAAATTGTATTTTCAGTATTAATCCTATTTAAAAGATTTGTAAACATCAGGGTTTTGAGGATCACAACTTTATGTCTATACGAATTATCCCTTTCAAATCAGAGCTGGCTGCCAGTTTCAAAGAATTAAATCTTGCCTGGTTAACAGAATACTTCTATGTAGAACCAAAAGATGCTGATCTATTGGACAAATGCCAGGAAATGATCATTGATCAAGGAGGTCAAATTTTTTTTGCAGCAAAGGAGAAAATCATCCTAGGCTGTTTTTCATTACTTCCTCTTAATTCAAATTCCTTTGAATTGGGAAAAATGGCTGTGAAAACCGGGTATCAGGGACAGCGAATTGGCCATCTTTTGTTAGAACACGCTATCAAATATTGTAAAAGCAAGGAAATTAGTTCCCTTGTACTTTACTCTAACACCCTTCTGCAGCCGGCCATTCATTTATACAAAAAGTTTGGTTTCGAAGAAATTCCCATGGAAGTACCTCCTCCCTATGAACGGAGTAATATTAAAATGACGTTAATACTCTGAATGGTTTCTCCACACATGCTTACCTTTAACTCCTAAAATCAAATCTATTTATAGCTATGAAAATGCTGATCGCGAGTTTATGCATAAGTTTTTTACTTTTTACAAGCTGCAAAGAAAATAAGAAGACAGATGCCATTTCAGAGAACGAATCAATAGCCACTACCAATACTTCCGCGGAAAAATCTATGTCGGAAGTCGAAATATTTCCAATTGAACATGCCTCTGCGGTAGTAGAATGGGGAGAAATTACGATGTATATTGATCCTGTGGGAGGAGCCGAGCTCTATGCAGCCTATCCCAAACCCGATCTTATCCTTATCACAGA
>NZ_JBATLB010000258.1:0-4790 GCF_049669965.1 Muriicola sp.
TTGTAATAGACTGCAATTCCAATAATAGCAAATAATTGGGCAACTATGGCTAAAATTGAACCTTCAAATCCGAAAGCTCCTCCATTAAGTAGATTTGCCTGATGTATATCAATCTCAATGATTGAATAAGAATCCTGGCCACTCACATTAAAGCCTAAAAGTGTTTGAAATAAGTTCCAACTCAAGTGTAATGCTATGGGAAACCATAAATTTTTAGTGTAGATGTAGGATATGCCCAAAAGTATTCCCGCAAAAAATAAGTCTGTAATCGCAATGAAATCGATATTGGGATTAAAATAATGCAAAAAGGAAAATATAAGGGATGAAACAATCAGGGCAACATACTTATTAAAAGAAACCATCAAATTTTTAAGTATATAACCTCTGCATAAGGCCTCCTCTACAATGGCTACAATCGTAAAATGTATTACCACAAGTATTAATTCCTCAGGATCGAAAATAATTTTTACAATAAATATTTCCTTCATATATATCAATAGCCCGTAACCAAGTCCTAAAATCAGTAACCCAAGCCCTATCCCATATATAAAATCAATACCTCTATTTTTGGTCTGGAATCCAAGCTGTATAAATCTTTCCTTATCCACATAATTCATAAAGATCCAAAGGATCAAAAATGTACCTAATAGATTAAAAAAACTCATCACTACTTGCTGAAAAGTGGTTTTTTTAAACGCCTCATCGGTAATATCTATGCCAGCTATAGAAGCCCCAATGAAATAGAATATGCCGACCAAAATCAGATAGGGTAGTACTATGGAGAGTATTCTTTGCCAGCCTCGGTGCTTAGTTTCGGTCATGTGTTACTTAACTAGGTTGGTTTGGCTATGAAACCTGCTCCACTGCAGCCTCCTTTTAGTAAATGTTGACAACGGTTTTTCTTTTTAGAAACAAAACAATTAAAAACACCAGGTAGTAAAGAAACTTAATAAGACCTAAAATAAGTTGTGGAAACAGATTCTTTCTTCTGTCTGAATAATCAGCGAATTCCTCTGCATGGCGCACCATAAATTCGGCGCCAATTATTGGAAAAAGTATTTGTAGTAAAGTAATTCCGAAAAATAAGATCACAAGTATCAGAAGTAATTTCCCGGGATTATTTATCAGCATGGAGGAGCCCCTGTGTAAGGTCCATAGAAGGATCAGGGTAAATACTATAAGACCGATCAGTTCAGGCAACCAAAGGAACTCCTTTGATCCTGAAAATAGGACACTTTGGGCATACCGAAGCACAAATACCACCAAAGAGGAGAATTGCTGAATTGAAAGGAACAAAAATGCCCCAATCCCTAATAAATTAAAATAATCCGCTTTAGTAATTTTCAAAATGCGTTTAATAAACTTGTGAGCAATTACTGTTATTTCTTTTAATCAGTTACTGTCCGATAGATCACCAAAACTACTCCTATAAGGAAAATGGAGGTGAATATTATTTTGTTATGCTTCGCCAGCCAGTTGGGCAGAAAAATATCAAAATTATCTTTTTCAGAGGTTGAATATTTCCTTGCCATCAGCGTTAGCGGACAGAACATTTTAAATATCAGCAGGGTTAATCCTTCCCCAATAATCAACGCAATACCTATCCATGTATACATAGAGACATTATCAATGATACCAGTGTACAGCACATAAAAAATCACAAGTACAAAAAACAACCAGATAATGGTATGAATTATTTTAATGGTTAAAAGTTTATTCTCTGGTGTCATAAATACTTCTCAGCACAGGGAGTACAAGCATCCAGGCCGTTGAACCATAGAAGATATCCCATGTAGTAAATAAAAATAGGGATTTTTGATTTATTTGGAATTATCTGCCGAAGGTATTGCACCCAGGTGTTTGCTTTTTGAAGTGACTACTTATAGCTGTCGTTGTGTCTTCTTATTTTTATTCAGATTTATGGACCTCTAATTCAATTTCGATCATAAATTCGGGCAATGCCAATTCTTTAACGCCCAGCCAGGAACCAGTTGGAAATTGTTTCGTGTAGATTTCATTTCTGTAAGCTGCATTTTCAAGAAACAAAGGCATATTGGTTGTAAAAACATTTTCCACAACTACGTCATCGAAGGTACAATCATAGTGTTTCAATACTTTCTCCAAATCTGCATAACAATTTTTCATTTGTTGCATCAAATCACCTATTGCAATAGGATTTCCTTCATCATCCATACTTACCGCTCCGGAGATTTTAATACTATTTCCGATTTTTACCGCGTGGGAATATCCATATGCTTTTTCAACTTCTGGCCGAAGTAAAAAATATTCAGGCTTTTCGGATTCAACCACGATCTCTTTTTCAACTTTTTTTGCTGCTTCTTTTTCTTTTTGTTCACAGCTTTGAATAGTAAAAGTCAAGGCTAATAATAATGCAAGTAAGGCAGGTTGGCTGGTAAGTTTTTTCATAATGATACTTTTTTTGAGACTATTTTGGCCGGCTTTCGGCTTTCCCGTTTCTAATGGAATCTTTTTTTGGTTTTGTTGCAACTATCGAAGCTAATACTACCCATATGCTACCAAAAGCGAAGAAGTTAAAAATGAATTTCCAGAAGTTAAATTCATGTTTAAACGTATAGTCCAAACCCGTCTTCGCCACCGCATAAATGATCCCGGCAACTAAGAATAGTCGGATTGCTTTTATAATGGTTTTTTGTGTCAATTCTTAATTCTTATTATAAAATTAATTAGAGGCGATAGCTGTTGATACTTCCTTAAAAATACGGGAAATATTTGGACTAACACCTAGGCAAAAAACAATTAAGCGGCCGTAGGTACTTCGTTTTTATAAAATAGGATGGTATGATTATTGATACCTTCTCACAAACCAACCTCCATGAGAAAAATCCTTTTTTTGGTTCCTTTCTTCTTAGTGGTTAGCTGTATTCCTTTCAAGATTGCTCCAAATATTGAGGATTATAAGATCGTCGTCGCAAAAAGGTTTAAGCGAGATTTACCACGTCAGTTTGCGTATGTTTTTGAAGATAAGAAGGACGCTGATGAGTTTTATCATTTTATGAACTTAAAGTATCAATTGGGATACGAAAACGTGGAGTTGAACGTGCCTGTTGTAGTGAGGGGTCAGACCTATTTTATGTCGTTCTATGAAAGGGAAAAAACAACAGAAGTAGCTAACTTAGTCCCTATTTTAATAGATGGGATCTTAAATTCTGAAGGTCACGATCCAATTCTCGAAGAAGTACATACAACCGGAAATTCCTCCTGGTACATAGTAATTACTGTAATGGATGCAAATTTTAATGACTGCCTTGATCCCACATTTTTATATCAGAAGGAAGTCATTTCATATTTACAATTGTTAAAATATGAATATCAGGACATGCATCAATATGTAGAGGCCCTGCTCAAAAAGTAATGGTTGCCCAGTTACCATAAAGGTTGCCTATATGAAATCGGCCGATTTAAAGTGCATAACTCTTCGCTCCATACAATGATTGATGCAATACCAAAACCGTGATATGTTTGTTGTAGAATCAGCTTAAGACCCTGATGTTGTATTCTTTTCTTAGTTCAGAAATAGAAGTATCTAAATGGGGTTCAAAATTGGTCCAGGGCAAGGGTTTGGTCATTTTTTTGGCTCGAATGACGAGCGCAGGGATGGATAGCAGGAACCTGAAAATATTACGTAAAACATGTGACAGGCTAAAATTTCTTGACAGTTCAAAGGCATTTGCTTTTTGATACGCCCTGATATGTTTCCAAAAGCCTAAGGTTGTGCCAAAGATGGTCCATATTTTTACCGCGCCTTCACCGAAAAGTGAAATATCACAACCAAACAAAACATGGGCTATATCGTGGGATCTAAAGAAGTTTTTAACCTCACAGGGAATCCCTTCCTTATGATGACTAAGATGGCTCTTGTGTTCTTTGTAGAACTTCTCCAAGCCTTGCCTTAGCGTAATGTTAGTTTTATCCATCATTCGGTGATTAGGTTCTGCTCCTGATAATCTATTCAGGATGAAGTGTACTATGAGTGAAGGCCCTTATGGCCATTTCATTGTTTATTCCATTTAGAATCACGGCACATAGTCTTTTGTTTCAGTTCTATTGGGCCTATTGATACAGAATATACCTCGGGGGTTTAAGGCCGTTGAGGCGCAAAGAAACAATCATTTGCCCTCTGTGATGGGTTATATGATCAGCCAGTAATAAAAAAATTTGTCTCTTTGTTCTGTTTAACCCCAAATAGTCTAGGCGGTCATCTAGTGTGGACACATCAAATTTTGTGATCAGTTTTATGGTTTCATCAAATGTGTTGTTGATCGCAGCGATCATCTCATCTTTGGTCTTTTCGCCCACTTTAAGTTCCGTATCGGTATTCCAATCACGGGCTTCGCGCCCACCTAATAGGGTTTGACTGTGCCAATCCATAGCCCAGCCAATATGCATCAGGTTTTCTGCAAAGCTCATAGATTCCGGGGACGCTTTAAACTCATAGCGGTCCTCTGGCATTGTTTCTGCTACAAGAAGCAAATACGTGCGAGAATTTTCCAATCGCTCCAAATAGTCTTTGACAAAAGAATTTTGTTGTGCAAACAGTGGTAATGTAGCTGAGGAACAGAGCATTAATGTTGTTAAAAGTAATAGATGTTTCATTGTATATTATTTTGTTGTCTTATAAATCATATACCAATTATCCTTTCAGATTATTACTTAAAAAAGACGGTAAAATGGATAAAAGGGAGGTTACTGTTTCATTTTTATAATGCCAGTTAAGACTTCTTATTATTTCGGTAGGTACGATGCTGTTC